>JBAVPH010000104.1:0-8702 GCA_049692855.1 Candidatus Babeliales bacterium
TTTTCGTTGCATAATAGCCAGCTCATGAATTATTTCAGCAACAAGAGATGGCAATGCAACTGTTTTTTTATTCCCTGTAAGACGATCAACAAGAACTGCTTGATTATTCTCTATATCACGAGGGCCAATTTCAATACGGAATGGTACTCCTTTTAACTCCCATTTATAAAATTTAGAACCAGGTGTTTTTGTCTCATCTGCATCAACATAGGTACGAATGTTTTCTTTTTCTAAATCTTTTTTCATATCCTGCACGATAGTTGTTACTGCTTGCGCATCTTTTTCTTTTTTTAAAATAGGTATAATAACCACTTGAATTGGTGCAATAGCAGGAGGTAATATCAATCCTTTTTGGTCACCATGCGTCATAATAAGAGCACCAATCAATCGTGTTGTTGTTCCCCAACTAGTCAAATATGGGTAGGCAAGTTTTTCTTCTCTGTTTTGGTATTTCATATCAAATGCCTTCGCAAATGATTGAGAAAGGAGATGAGAAGTTCCCATTTGCAGTGCTTTCCCATCTGGCATCAATGCTTCGAATGTGAGCGTCTTTTCTGCGCCAGGAAATTTTTCTTGCGTAGATTTTTGACCCGTCACCACTGGAATAGCTAAATAATTTTGTGCAAGATCAACATATTCCTGCAACATAGTATTTACTTCTGCATCAGCCTCTTCATATGATTCATGCGCTGTATGTCCTTCTTGCCAAAAAAATTCCGTTGTTCGTAAAAATGGTCGCGGACGCAATTCCCAACGAACAACATTTGCCCATTGATTAACTTTGATGGGTAAATCACGCCATGATTTAATCCAGCGTGCAAACATATAGTGAACCATTGTCTCTGATGTTGGTCTAACAACCAATGGTTCTTCCAATTTTTTCCCTCCTGCATAGGTAACAATAGCAAGTTCTGGCGCAAAACCTTCGACATGTGCAGATTCACGTTTAATAAACGACTCAGGTATAAATAAGGGGAATGCAACGTTTTCATGCCCAGTTTCTTTGATTTTTTGGTTTAAAATTTCACGAATATGCTCCCAAATAGCATAGCCATATGGCCGAATAACCATTGAACCACGGACTGGTGCCTGATCAGCTAGCTCTGCTTGATAAATAACCTCTTGGTACCATTCAGAAAAATTTTTACTTATGTTAGGGAGTGTATTCATAAAAAAATCTCTTATATTTGAAATTTGAACCATTTTTGGTATAATAATACTATATATAGGTAAAAAATACAAAAATTGCCTATTTTATCTAAATTCAAATATGGGGGTATTTAGATGAAATTTAAAAAAAACATATCTTATCAATTTGTATTAGTAATGTTAGCTGTATTAATAGGTATTCGATTAGCATCAAAAAAGAAGAATATTCCACTAAAAGTACGGTATCTTTTTTCTCATGGTTTTGCCTCTAATGAATGGGAGAAATATAAATATATCAAAGGATGTAAAATTGGTGTTAATTGCTTGCATTGTACATCAGAACAAGTAACTTCTTTTAGTTACCCGGATGTTATTATGCTTGGTGTGCCTAATTTTTTAAAAGCAAATATTGCCCAAGAAAACGATATTGCTTGTTTGAAATCAGAAGTTGAAAAAATAATACAAAATAACCAAGAAGAAGAATTAGTTATTTTTGGCATTTCACGGGGTGCATCAACGGCATTGAATTATATGGCGCTCTATGATAACGCTTTTGTTAAAGCATTAATTGTGGAATCGCCATTTGACTCAATGGCAACAATTATTGATAATAAACGCAAACAATTCGGTTTTAAATTTTTATCGAATGATTTTTGTCAGCGCATTTTAGAAAATATTTTTCGACAATATAAAAGAGATGGTATACAACCAATTGATCTTGTTAGTAAAATTCGTAAAAATCTTCCTATTCTTATTATTTGCTCCAAAAAAGATTCATTAGTTCCCTGTCACAGCACAATAAACTTATATAAAAAATTGAAAAAATCTGGTCATAATAAAGTATATTTACTTCAAGTTGAGAAAGGAATACATGGCCTTATAATATACGGTAAAAGTAGAGATGTTTACCAAAAGGGCATGCATGCCTTTTTGGCAAAATGTGGTTTTCCCCATGATCCAGCACTTGCGTTAGAGGGAGAACAATATTTACGGTAAACTAATAAGATAATAACTAGAAATGGGCAAAAAATACAAAATTTACTTACTTTAAATCGAAATTTAAATATGGAGGTTCCTTTGAAAAAAAAACAATCAAATAGAATAATATTTTTCTTACTTCTTTTATCAATCATTACTTTACAGGCAAAAGTAAAATATATTTTTTCTCATGGCCTAGCTGACACCTTTAAGCAAGCAAATAAATATGCAAAAACCTATAAAAAAGGTAACCAAACCTATCATAATAAACGGTATATTTTAGAAGATCCAATAACTTTTAATTACCCTGATGCCTTTCTACACCGTCTCCCTAAGATAAAATATGCAAGCCTTGCGCAAGATAATGAAATTGTTCATTTAAAACGAGAAATTGAAAAAATAGTGAAAAAAGAGACTGATGCCAACAAGATTATTCTTTTTGGTATTTCACGAGGTGCATCAACAGCATTAAATTTTATGGCTCTTCATAACCACCCTTCTATTGGAGCATTAGTCTTGGAGTCACCATTTGACTCAGTAGCCTCAATTATTGACAACAAACGAAAGAAATTACCTTTTAAATGGCTATCTCATGATATGGGTGAATTGATTATGGAAACTATCTTTCGTCGATATAAAAGAAATGGTATACGCCCAATTGATCTTGTTAGCGGCATAAGAAAAGATCTTCCTATTATTATTGTTTGTTCAAAAAAAGATACTTTAGTTCCGTGGCATAGTTCAGTAAAATTATATAAAAAATTGAAAGAATCTGGTCATCAAGCGGTCCATTTATTTGTTGCCAATCATGGTAAACATTCCAAAATATTGATGGATAAAGATGGACATTCCTATCAAGCAGCTGTTCATGCTTTTTATGCAAAATATGATTTACCTCATGATAATAAACTTGCATTACAAGGAAAAAAATATTTATAGTCAGAGTAAAAGATTGATTTATTAAAAAATATTATCCATGAAACGAGCTCTTTTTTTATTATTTTCAATAGTAGCTACTCCTGTCCAAACTCAAATTTGGTACCTTTTTTCTCATGGTGTTGCTGCTACACTTAACCAAGCAAATAAATATGCAAAAGCATATAAAATAGGAGATAAAATTTTTCATAATGCACGATACACGATAGATGCGCCATTTACCAGCTTTAATTATCCCGATGTTTTAAAACAATTTCCGCATATCAATCCGACAAAAACAAGCTTTGCTCAAAATAATGAAATTTTACATTTAAAATTGGCTGTTGAAAAAACAATCCAACATGCACAAAAAAAAGAACCTGGCAACCATGCAATTATCCTTGTTGGTATTTCACGAGGTGCGTCAGCGATATTAAATCTTATGGCACTTGATGACTTGCCGACGGTTAAAGCATTGGTTTTAGAATCGCCATTTGATTCGGTAGCATCAATTATTGATAACAAGCGCAAACAATTACATCTTGAATGGTTGTCGCATGATATGGGTGAATTAATTATGGAAACTATCTTTCGTCAGTATAAAAGAGATGGAATACAGCCTATCCATCTTATAAGTGGCATACGGAAAGATCTCCCTATTCTTATTATTTGTTCAAAGGAAGATCAATTAGTTCCCTGCCAAAGTTCAATAAAATTATATAAAAAATTAAAAGAATCGGGCCATAATGATGTATATTTATTTATTGCTAATCATGGAAAACATTCTAAAATATTAATGGGCCAAGATGGCGATACCTATCAAAAAGTTGTTCAAGCTTTTTATGCAAAATATGGCTTTCCGCATGATACTGAACTTGCATTAAAAGGCATGAAGTACTTGTCTTAATTATTCACAAAAATTAATCATAATACTCTTCAAAAATTTATTTTTTTTCCATAAAAAATATTACTATTGAAAAAAAAATTAAAAAATGTAAATATATTTGCATAAAATATTGATTTTAAAAAAACAATTTATGTATTATTGAAATTTAAGATTTAGCATAATAATGTAAGCTATAAAAAAAGGAGATTTATTATGGCTGTAAAAAAACGAAAAACAGCAGCAAAAAAAACAACGAGACGTAAGGCTGCAACAACAAAACGTAAAACTGCTAAACCTAAAACTACTGCCAAGCGTAAAGCGACAACAAAACGTAAAACCGCAACACGCAAAGTTGCGACCAAACGTAAAACAACTGCTACTGCTACCAAGGCTGCAACAACAAAACGTAAAACTGCTAAGCCTAAAACTGCTACCAAGCGTAAAGCGACAACAAAACGTAAAACTGCTAAACCTAAAACAGCTGCTAAGCGAACAGTTAAAAGAAAAATGGCAAAACGTCGAGCTCCGTCAAAACGTAAAACAACTAAAAGACAGGCTGCTAAAAGAAGAACTACTAAAAAAAGAGCGTAGTGAAAATAAGTCCCTCTTTTTATTATTATGATTAAAAAGAGGGATCCATTTTTTTATTTTATTATTTTTTTAGCTAATTCTTCTTTAAAAAACAGGTATAATCCAAAAAAAACAATAATAATGGTTGCAAAAAAATGCCAAGTGATTTGTTCATGAAGAAAAAACCAACCAAACAAAGCGGCAAATAATGGCGTAATAAAACCAGCAAATGACAAAAAAGTTGCTGAATAACGGTTCAACAAATAACCATATAAGTTGTATGAGATAATATTACCTACCAAAATAAGCAACAAGGTATACCAACCAAACATAAGAAAACCAACAATTTTAGAACTTACTTCAGGAAATATTTTTAAAATAAAATCAGTATTTCCTTCTAAAATCCTCGGTGCTTTTTCCCAAATAAAGGATGTTACTAATGCTAACAAACCACCTCCCAACATACCCACTCCATTTACAAATGTCGCTGAATAACCATTACTTGTTAATTCTTTTAGAACAATCCATCCATATGAAGCTGCAATAGTTGAACAAATTACTAATAATTCAGGTAATGATAAAAAATGATCAACGAGTGTCTCAAAAGGTTGTTGAACCACTAATACTGGTAAAAAACCGACAAAGCCAATGAAGAGCCCAAACCATTGAATTTTTGTTAAGCGCTCTTTAAAAATAAAATAAGAAAATAATGCGGTAATAAATGGTGAAAGATTATATAAAAGGCATGCCTTTGCTGACGTTACATGAACTAAACCAATAAATTCTAAAACAAAGGCAAAATAAATAGCAAAAAGAGCAAATTGTATTAATAATCCCTTGCTCCTTCTTGTTAATTTTGGCTGACAAGAAGAAAAAAAATAATCATAAAGAAGTAAAATAATACCTGCACTAATCATCCGAATAGCAATAAAAAAAATAGGTTTCCCATAAACTAATACTGCTTTAGAGAAAGTGAACGTGCTAGCAAAAAAAATATAAAGTAAAAAAACAAGAATTAACATTAATCTTCGGCATTATCAACATGTAACGAATTGTCTCGGACTTGTACACGTTCAATTTTTTGTGCTTTTCCTGTTTGTGTATCAACTTCAATAATAACCCCACATAAAACAACTGGAGTACTTGTATCTACAGAAAATTTAACTGGTAGTTGAGTTAAAAAATTTTCTATAATCGGCTCTTTTTTCATACCAAGCATAGAATTGAGCGAACCAACCATTCCAAGATCGGTAATATATGCAGTACCACCTGGTAAAATTCGTTCATCAGCTGTTTGAACATGAGTATGGGTACCGACAAGTCCACTAATTTTCCCATCTAAAAAATATGCCATGGCCATTTTTTCAGATGTCGCTTCTGCATGAAAATCAACAAAAATTAATTTTGTTTTACTTTGCAAAAAATAAAGAAGCGATTCAGCAGTACGAAATGGACAATCCAGTAAGTCTCGCATAAATACGCGGCCCTGAATATTAATAACTCCAATAACTGAGTTTTTACAAAAAAATGTTGTCATACCAACACCTGGTGCAGAGCTTGGAAAATTTGCTGGACGCAAAAGATCTGTATGTTCTTTAAGGTAGGGGTATATTTCGCGCTTATACCAAATATGATTTCCAGTAGTAATAACATCCACACCATTATGCTTAAAAAAGCGAACAATGCGTGATGTTATACCACGACCATGTGAACTATTTTCGCCATTAACAATAAGAGCGTCTATTTTATATTTATCTTTTAGCCGATCAATATGTTTTTGGAACATTGTACGTCCCGTTACTCCTACTACATCACCAATCATCAAAACGCGTAATGTATCCATAATCTACCTTGCATAAACTATTGCTCGTTTTTCTCTAATAATATTTACTTTGATTTGACCAGGAAAATTCATTTCTTTTTCTATTTTGTTTGCAACATCTCGTGCAAGTATTAATGATTTTTCGTCATCTAAATTTTCTTCTTCCACAATAATACGTAATTCTCTTCCTGCTTGTAGGGCATAAGCTTTTTTTACACCAACAAATGAATACGCTATTTCTTCTAGCTTTTCAAGCCGTTTTATATAAGCGGAATAAGTTTCACGCCGCGCACCAGGACGGGAGGCTGAAATAGTATCAGCGATAACAATAATTGGAGAATATATTGAAGTAAATGGTACTTCTTCATGGTGAGCGGCAATAGCGTTAACAATAATTGGATCTTCACCACATCTCTTTGCTATATCACCACCAATCATTGCATGTGGTCCTTCTACTTCTGCTGTTACTGCTTTTCCAATATCATGTAACATACCAGCACGTAATGCCATTGTGCCGTCAAGACCTAATTCTTCAGCAATCATCCGTGCAAATATACCTACTTCTTTACAGTGAACTAAAACATTTTGAGAAAAACTTGTTCTAAAATAAAGTTTTCCCAAAAGAGTAACGATTTCTGGATGTACTCTTTGTAAATTAAACTCAAGAACTGCTTCTTTTCCACATTCTTGAATTACCTCTTCTATCTCTTTTTCACATTGTAAAACGGTTTCTTCTATACGAGTAGGATTAATTCTTCCATCCAATATAAGCTTTTCTAATGATCGCCGTGCGACTTCTCTTCTTATTGGATTAAATCCTGAAATAGTAATGTCTGGTGATTCACCAATAATAAATTCCATACCAGTAGTAATTTCAAGTGCCTTAATATTTCTTCCTTCTTTACCAATAATGCGACCTTTCATTTCCTCATTTGGTAAATGAACCAAACCTGATGAATGGGGGGCAACTTGGTCAGCAGTATATCGTTGCATTGTTGAAACAATAACTGATGTTGCTTTTTCTTTTGCTAATTGTTTTGCCTCTTCTTCAATTTTTTGAACCAATTTTTCATTAGCAAGGCGAACTTCTGCTTCCAATGTATCAAAAAGAGCCTGTTTTGCATCATTTTTTGACATATTACTTACTTGTTCAAGTTTTACTATCAGTTCATTGTATAAATTTTTTAATTTTGTCTCATTGATCCGTAATATATCGCCTGCTCTTGATAAATTTCGTTCTTTTTGTTGCAATTCTTGGCGTAAATCATCAAATTGTTGCTCTTTTTTTTCTATATTATCATAACGAATGTTTAATTTATTTTGAAGCCGATCAAGCTCTAGGCGTTCTCTCTTAAGTTCAAGTTCAAATTCTTTTCGTTTTCGATAAATGTCATCTTTGAGCTTTATAAGTGCTTCACGTTTTTCTGTTTCAATATCTTTTTTAACATTTTTCCAGCGATTATTTGCATCATGCAACATTTTTTGTGCATTGGATATTCTTTTTTTTGCATATAATAAAATTAAAATTATTGCAATTAATCCTATACAATTCATAATTGTAAATAATAAATTAAATTCAGCCATTAATTTTCCTTGCCTTCCAAAGAAGTTATTTTCTATTAATTCTTAAAATAACAAACTATGTTATTGAAATAAAAAGTAGAAGTTATGTAAACAAACAACGATGCTTTTTAATGCTGAAGTAAAAAAGACCGTATTGATATTTATTGATGAAAAAGAGAAAAAACGTTCTGATCAATAAGATTTACAAGCACCGCCATTTTATGTTCATTATGATCTAACTCTTCTTCCAAGATAATCAATTTATGCATAATACGCAAGGCGGTTAACACAGCGATTTTTTTAGGATCAGTGATACGATAATCCTGATTGATAGACTTCATAAGCTCATCTACTAACCTTGCTGATTGCAGTATATTATTTTCAACTTCATCACTTACTAATGTATACGGATCACCAAAGATCTGCACTTTGTAACTCTTTTTTTCATTTGTCTTCATTGTTGATTTTCATGTTCCACTAAGGTATCGATACTCTTAATCAAGTCATCGAGAGCAGCTCTTGTCATAGAGCGCTCTTGATCAAGCTCTTGAACCTGTTTATTTTCCTTCAATATAGACTCTTCAATACTTTTTAATTGTGTTTCCAACTGAGCATTATCTTCAGAAAGCTTCGCATTTTCTGTTTTTAATCCTTCGTTTTCTACTTCAAGCTTTTCCTTATCGCTTTGCAACGCCTCATTTTGTAATTTAAATTCCTTAGCTAACGTTACAAGCGATCGAATTTTATCTTCGAGGACACCCAATGTTTCCATAATCCTCTCCTTTTAGTAAAGACTAATTTTTTGAGTTTAGTCTAATA
>JBAVPH010000105.1:0-1572 GCA_049692855.1 Candidatus Babeliales bacterium
TGCTTCATTAGAGCCCTTTATTGTTTTTGTTATTTGGCTAATTATAGCCAATTTTAAAGGGCTCTTTAATCCTTTTTTTATTTTCGTATAAGCTCTTATTATAAACATAGTAGTTATTTCATTTAATCTCTATTGTTCAGAAATAGAAATAGGAGGAAAGTCCTACATTTTTCGTATAAATCATGCTCAACAAGGGCAACCTTTTAGATGGGCTTCATATATTTTAGGAGAAAAATTAATTTTTTCTGCTGGATCTGAAGATAATAAAAAAAAATTTATATTAAAATTTTTTAATAAAGGGAATCCAGAAGTTACTGGTGATGTAAGTGATGTTGATATTGTTCTGGAAAATGCAAAAGGGAAGAAAATATTTGTAAGCGATCCAGCTGAACAAAAAAAAATAAGCGAACTTGTTAATAGTGGATCATTGGATGAAGATGATAACGTTGAATTAAATGGGGCAAAACTTGTATTAAAAAATAAAAAAAATGCAAAACAAGAATGTTGTATTCAATTTGCCAGAAAAATAAAATTTTTTAGTACGACTGGAAATCATGAATGGGTAGCAGAAGATGATTACTTTACTCCAAAAAATCCTTTTTTATGGTTGCAAAGTGATTATGTGCGAGTTGGGCTTAATCCTAAGAGTAAGGGAAGCAAAAAATTAGAGGTAGGATTTAAATGGTCAAAAAAAGAACTGGCATCAATAGATGCATATCTTGATATGGATAAAGAAGGAAGAGAGAAATTTTTTTCTAGTATATCTTCTTCTGAGCATGCAAGAATATTAATCCAGCTGGATGAGCTTCAATTGCCAGCCGATATTTCTGGTTTAGAAGATGGTATAGAATTATTGATTCAAAAACTTAACGTATCAACTTTAGAAGATATTGAATGCTTTTTAAAAGAGAACGATCTTTTATTCCCCGCTGAGATGGATAAAAAATTGAGAGATGGTTTATTACAAGGGAGGCCAGAATTTTACGAAAACTTTGTTGATCAAGAAGATGATTTAGTTGATGAAATAGAATTAAATGAATCTACAATAATACAAAAATATTGGATTGTTAGCTCTTTTCTCTATGATATTGTACTTGTTAATATTAAAACACAAAAAATAATAAAGCAATTTCAAAATGTTGCTGCTGTATGGCGGTTAAGCAACAATAAAATAGCAGTCAAATATCTTCAAAGCAATAATAAAAGTAGTGTTAAAGTATACAATATTAAAACAGGGAAAATTGAGACAGAACTTGTTAATGTTCAAGCTATTTATTTATTAGATAGTGATAAAATGGCAATTGAATATCAAAATAAAAGTACCGAAGAGCTTTGGGTTGAATTGCGAGAAATTGAAACAAACAGACTATTACTGGAATTTGCAGATTCAAAGATAATCTTAATAGACAATTTTCGCCTCGGAATAATAGATACAAATGAATTTTATGTTAGAAAGAAAGCTAAAATTAAATTTTATAATTTTAAAGAAATAAAAGAAATAACAGATGAAGAAATTAATATTGATAAAATGGAATCTATTCCTAGAGTTGATTTGCGTATGATTGCAATAAG
>JBAVPH010000106.1:0-4241 GCA_049692855.1 Candidatus Babeliales bacterium
GAACGCAACCCAGCACAACAAATCAATGATATCGAAAAACAAGTAAAAAAAATTGAGCAATTTTTACAAGTGAATCCTTTTGAAGTTCATAAAGCAGATATTTGCTTGGAAAAACTTTCACAAGATATTCAAGTTCTTGCAAAAAAATTAAAAAAAACATCCCTATCCACTTTAACACCAAAACAAATAGATATAATAAAAGAGCAACTACTCGCTATAGAAAAAAAAATTGGCACACTACGAGAACAGTTTTTTTCTGGAATAAACCTCAACAGTTACGTCTCTTATCATGATGTTGAACAACACTATCAAAATAATTTTGATAGGCCATTAAAAGCAATGGGAATTTCTTTCAAAAAATTTATGAAAAAAGGAGGAATATACGGTTATCTTAATTTGCATAAATCATCTAACCATTTTACCTATGAGCAATTGAAAAGGGCTTTTTTAATAAAAAAAGAACAAGTTGATAGCCAAGCTCAAACAGAAAATAATAACGATTTAACCACAGAACAATCGCTTTGTAGACAAATAGAATATCTTATTTCAAATCCTGATTCTAAAGAATGGTATGATACATTTTGTCGTGGTCCGCAAGCAATTAAAGAATTTATTGCGGATGCGCAAGTACGAGAGAAACGTCAAGAAGATCTTTTGCAAAATATTAGTACCATAGAACAATGCAAAGAAATTACTTCAGAAATGAAACTCTACATAAGAAATGTAAAAACAATTGTAGAAACAGAAAAAGATGATTTTGTTACTGTGGACTTAATCGCACACCATGGGTAAAATTAAACAATTATCGCTACATGAAGCGCAAAAAATTGCCGCTGGCGAAGTAGTAGAGCGACCAGCAAATATTGTTAAAGAGTTAATAGAAAACGCAATTGACGCCCAGGCAACACAAATTAGCCTTTATTTACATGATGGTGGAAAAACATTAATTCGTGTTGTTGATAATGGTAGCGGTATGGATGCAGATGATGCCCAAATTTGTTTTTTAAAGCATGCTACCAGCAAAATTCAGCACTTTAATGAATTGGAAACAATTACTTCATTTGGTTTTCGCGGTGAAGCCCTTGCAAGTATCTCTGCAATAGCACATATTACTTTAATAACAAAAGAAAAAGAAAGTAACGAAGGCATTAAAATAGTTATTAGTGAAAACAGTATCAAAGAAAAAGAACCAATCGGCTGTTCTACTGGAACAGATATCAGTATTACTGATCTTTTTTATAATGTTCCAGCACGAAAAAAATTTTTAAAAAAAGAACAGACAGAATGGCGCCACATTCAACAACTATTTCAAGCATTTTGCTTAAATTATCCAACAATTCATTTTAAATTATTTTCAGCAAATAATTGTATATATAATTATCCTGTAACAAGGGAAACTTTATCTCGAGGGACACAATTATGGGATCAAAAAACAACACAGCATCTTATTGCAATCAATAATACGCAGGAACAAGCATCGATCAAAATAAATGGATTTATTTCTAATCACCATAACTTTCGGTATGATCGTTCAGCAATCTTCTTTTTTGTAAATAATCGTTGGATTAAAAACTATGGACTCAATACCGCACTTTTAAAAGGATATTTAAATGTTATCCCGCAAGGTCGTTATCCAACTGCTTGTATACAAATATCTATTGATCCTCATGAAATAGATATTAATATTCATCCTCGCAAAGAAGAAGTTTTATTCATGCATCCACGTCGCATTGAGCAACTGTTACAACAAACTATCAAACAAGCACTAGAAAATAATTTATCAAAACAAATTAAGCAAAAAGTAGAATTTGCTTCGGAAAATCCCAACAATCCCACAACACAACAGATAAACTTTAATCCTTTTGATTTTGACCAATTCTTTGCTCAAAACAATAATCAATTGCAACCGCATCATATTCCGGCACAAAAAGAAACAGTTTCGCCTTCTCCAATTGAGCCAAACCCCTCTTCTCAACATCAAAAGTACAATGTTTCTAATGTTTCTTTAGCAACAGAACCATCACAATTAATGACTACTGAAAAGAATTATCAATTAATTGGTTCATATAAAAAGACATATCTTCTTGTAGAAAAAAAGGAGGGACTTGTCTTTGTTGATCAACATGCGGCACAAGAACGAATTTTATATGAATTATTCTCCAAACGCTTTCATGAAGTTGCCACTATTAATTTAATTTTTCCACAAATTATTCCACTTTCTACGCAAGATGTTATCACCATAAAACCATATCTTCCTATTTTTCACCAAAATGGAATTATGATTGAACTATTTGGCACTGATCAGCTTATTGTAAAAGCAACACCGGTCCACCTCAAAGATAAGTCTCTTGATCATTTAGTTAAAGATGTTATTAATTGGGCAAATCAACAGGAATCACTAGAAGATGATGAATTTTTCAAAGCAATTAATGAAAAATTACAAGCACAAATGGCCTGCAAAGCAGCAGTAAAAGCTGGAGATACATTAACAGACGAACAAAAAGAAGAATTATTGTCAACGCTTGAAAATACACCAAATCGTTTTTCTTGTCCTCATGGAAGACCAACAAGTTGGCTATTACCACTTGATGAAATTGAAAAAAAATTTAGAAGAAGAAAATAATTTTTTAAGCCATCAATCTACGATATACATATACATGAGAAAGTAATGCAATAGGCCACGTAACAAAAAATCCGCACCAGACCATTATACCAAGATGCAAAATAAATCTCGTAATAATCCATAAAACAAACAGATCCCAAACATATCCTTCCGTAAGCTCAAAGCTACTTCGAAATGAATCAATAATAGACCTATTTTTTTCAAGAATAAAATAAGGGAAAAAGCCAAAGCGTAAAAACCAATATAAGCCTGGCACTATCAATAGTACCAGCCCAATAGAAACAATTATTGCATATAAAAGCCATGCAAACATTATTCTTGGTGCTAAATAAAAATAAGAAAAGGCAACTTTTGCTGAGCTTCTATCAGTATCATATAAATCAAGGCCAATTTTTCTTACACCAAGATCAAAACTACAAAAAATAAGCCCAAAAAGAATTGCTGCTATAAGCAATGTGATTAAGTGACTGCTTATTAATGGAATTAATGAACGAATGGTAGTAATACGCAACGGGCCTATCCAAATCGAAGCTTGCAATTGTTGCAAATGAGGATATACAAGACGAAAATCTTTAATAAGGTCAATATTAAATAATGCTGCAAGGCTTGCTGCCCCTATCGCTAAGGCTATGCCAAGCAACAATACCATAACAAATAAACGAATATGATCTACTGTCGTGCGAAAAGCAAAAACAAATGCATCAAATATTGATATCTTTCTTCCCTCCATACAATTCTCCTTTCATTAATAAAAAATTATTGTTAAAACCATCGCTTACTAAAAAGCATTGGAATCAAAATTTGCAATGGCGGGAATCCACGCAATCGCAACCCATGGTTAATTAATCCTAATGCAAACAACCCAATAGCAATACGAAATAATAAATCACCGAGGGTAAAAAAAAGAATAACTATACCAAGTATGATAAATAATAATCCCATCCATTTGTCGAAATACATTAAATTCCTTACTTAAAAAACAAATGCAACCAATCCATTTATTCTAATTACACCATTATTTTAAGTTATAGTATCATTACTTTATAGTAAATAAATTTTTTCTTTTTTAATTTTCATTACTATCAGCAGAAAATTCAGATAAAAATTTCATCAATTCAATACTTTGTTCTCTTTTTTTGCTTGATTGTTTTTCTCCACAAAAATATTTTGTCTGCCAATAAATATTTTTTATTCCTTTTTTAGACAACGAGAATTTTTTTTCTTCTTTGGCATCGTTAAAAATACTTCTCCATTTACTGACTCTCAAATTATTTAAATAGGTACAACAACCAGTTGCTACTAATTCATGACCAAAAAGCATTGTATTATGGCCATAAGGGTCAGTTTTATAAGTCATTGCATAACAAGCAGAGCAAAAAAATAAATGGTGGGATAGGAGTAAAAATGTCAGATTTATCGATAAATTACTCATAAATCTCCTCATTTTTGATAAAAAAAATTATTGAATTTAGTTCAAGAAAAACATAATCCAGTAAAGCTCGCACGGCTTAAAAGCCGTGGCTTCGCGGCTAAGGAATTTATTGATTTTTTATATATTCCCTAATTGCGTCCATGTTAACTTTACCAACTGTTTCTGAAAAATATCCCTCTGCCCAAA
>JBAVPH010000107.1:0-9677 GCA_049692855.1 Candidatus Babeliales bacterium
AAGAATAGAACTGGAACAAGCAAAACAAAGAGAAAAAGAGATAGCAAGAAGACAACTAGAAGGAGCAAGAGAAGACGCAAGAAGAAGAATAGAACAAGCAAGAGAAGAAGAAAGAAGAGAAATAGAAGAATTAGAGGGGGAACTGGATCGAATACAAAAAGAGGCAAAACAGGCAAAAGAAAAGTTATCAAGATTAGAAGGGACTCAAAATGAATTAGAAGAATTGAAAGGGACAAATGAAGAATTACAAAGAATACAGCAAGAATTAACGAATACACAAACTGAGGCAGCTGCAGGAAGAATATCAGTAGAACAATTAAATAGACAAATAGAAGCGTTACGACAAGATCTTGTGAATACAGACTATGCACTTAAACAAACACAAGAACAAGTTAGTAAAGAAGCGCTCGGCAAACTTGAATTTGAAGAAAGGCTTGAGCAAATAAGTCAACAAATTGCAACTCCAATACATGAACAAATTGCCATTATTGAAAATAATATTAAGACTGAGCATGAAAAGAGTCCTGATAAATATGCCCAAATTAACTTTTTACCTATTTTATCACGAATAGAGGAGATTGATAAACAAATAGAATCAGCTACTGCACAGCTTACCAAAAATGATAAAGAAAATTTATTAAATGGTGTTGATACATTAAAGCAAGAACTTGCAGATGCACTTGCTAAAAATGCACGCCAATTAGCTGTGAATATAGGGGAAGTAGTTAATAACATAGATAGATATATTAAGAGCCAAAGCCACCCAGAATTGCAGTTTACTATTGATGAAATGCGAATCAAGAATCCAATAACAAATAGAATCAATAAAGAACTTGATTCTATTCTTCAAAATGAACTTTTTTTTGAATATTTAAATCTGGCTTCGCCTGGTTATCAAAAAAATGCAAAAAGCGAAATCGCAAGAATCGCAAATGCTTATCGACTTCTCGGTCTGAGTTTTAAACAATATTTAGATCAACTTAATAAAACTAATCAACAAAATTATACAGATAAGACTTTAAAAATAGAAGACTTCAATAATACTGTAGATGTTATAAAAGTAATGAAATGGGTTATAGATAATGCTTATACTCCATTTCAAGAAAAACTTGGAAGATTAGTAGATGACCTAGAAGAATTAATAGTCGACTTCAATAGCATTATGTCCATAGAAAAACAAAAACTTTATGAAATATATAGAGCAAAGCCAGGAGAAAAAGAAAATACAATAAAAATATTACAAGCAGTTACCGATCCAGCTGAGGGCGAAGATTTTCTTGAATATTCAGAAGACCAAGAGGATCAATTAATAAACATTCCGCCTTCAATTGCTGAAATAACTCAATCTTACGAAGAAGAATTAAAAGAAAGCGCGCCCCAAATGCCTACAGTTCCAGCTACAGAAGAAGAAGAAGAAGAAGTATCGGACCCAACAGGATTAGAAGGATAAATTTTTAAAAAATTAAGGTGCAGACATAGCGCTGCACCTTAGCTTGAACATTAATTTTATATTTTTTGTTTAATCAATCAAAACAAGTAATAGTGAAACAATAGACATCAATTTAATCAAAATATTTAATGCTGGCCCCGATGTATCTTTAAATGGATCCCCGACTGTATCACCAATTACTGCTGCTTTGTGAGCAGGAGAGCCTTTACCACCTAAATGCCCTGCTTCAATATATTTTTTTGCGTTATCCCAAGCACCCCCACTATTGGCCATCATTAACGCTAATAATACGCCAACTACTGTTGCACCAATCAATAAGCCTCCCAATACCGCTTTCCCAAAAACATATTTTATAATAATAGGAAGCAACACAGTCAAAATACCAGGTAATATCATTTCACGCAATGAAGCATGTGTACTAATTGCTATGCATCGCTCATAATCAGGCTCGGTAGTCCCTTCCATAATTCCTGGCATTGTTTTAAATTGTCGCCGGACTTCCATCACCATTTTTAATGCAGCATCACTCACCGAACGCATGGTGAGTGCAGAAATAATAAATGGTATGGTAGCACCAATAAACATACCTGTCATAATAAATGGATCTAACACATTTAATACCTCAATATTGGCTTCTTGCGCATAGGCAGAAATCATGGCCAATGCCGTTAATAATGCTGAACCAATGGCAAAACCCTTACCAATTGCTGCCGTTGTATTTCCTAATGCATCTAATTTATCAGTAATTTTACGAACAGATTCATCAAAGCCTGCCATTTCCGCAATGCCACCCGCATTATCGGCAATTGGACCGTATGAATCAACCGTCATGGTAATTCCTACTGTTGCCAACATTGATACTGCCGCTAAAGATACACCAAATAATCCACCATAATAGTAAGCAAGCAATACAATAAAAGCTAAAATAATAACGGGTGTGGCAGTAGATTCCATGCCAATAGACAGTCCATAAATAATATTCGTTGCAGCTCCAGATCGTGCACTTTCTGCAAGCTCTTTCACCGGTTTACCGCCCGTGTAATATTCAGTAATCAATCCAATAACTACCCCTGATACACAGCCAAGAATAATAGGAATAAACAAACTATTTATTAAACAAGCCCACGAAATATATGCATAGGCTATAGCAAGAAATGCGCCAATGGCAACATAGGTGGCATTCCGCAGCATTGCTGCTGGCTCACCAACAAAAAAAACATTTAATAACAAACCAGCAATTGAACTAATTAACCCAATTGCTGCAAGCATAAGCGGCAGGGTAATATAACCAAGGTCTGAACCAAATGCATTACCAGCTAAAATAGTAGCAGAAACTAATGCACCAATATACGATTCATAAATATCTGCGCCCATGCCAGCTGTATCACCAACGCAATCACCAACATTGTCTGCAATAACTGCTGGATTTCGTGGATCATCTTCGGGAATTCCTACTTCTACTTTTCCAACTAAATCAGCACCAACATCAGCAGATTTTGTATAAATACCACCGCCAATTCTTGCAAAAAAAGCAACCAAGCTTGCACCAAGACCAAAACTTGTCAGCAAAAGCACAAAATCCGGGTGTGTATTAAAAAAATAAAAAATAGTGCTCAATCCGAGTAATCCAAAGCTTGCCACAGAAAACCCCATGGCACCACCACCAAAAAATGCAACTTGAAATGCTGCTTGTTCCCCTTTTTCTTTTGCTGCAATCGTTGTACGCACATTCGCTAATGTAGCTGCACGCATTCCAATGTAGCCAGTAAGCATTGATGAAAGTGATCCACAAGTGAATAAAAGTGCGGCAAGGGGACTTTTCATGACTGTTGCTAATAATCCCGCAATAATGACAATAACTACTGCAATGATCCTATATTCTTCGCGTAAAAAGGTCATTGACCCCTGAAAAATAGCCCGTGCGATTTTGGCAGCTTTGGGATCATCAACATGCAACCGTTGAATAGCTTTAAATAATCCTGCTACCACTATGAAGCCAAGACTAGCAATACCTGCAAAAATAAAAAAATAACAAGCTGGAATCATTTTTGATTACTCCATCAAATTCTTAAAAATAAATATAAATATTAAAATTTGATTATACCCAACCAATTGATTTTGTAAAGCAAAATAGGCTTATTTACACGCTATTTACAATGATAAAATTACAAGGAAAATTTTCATTACATCAACTCTTGTAAAATAATTTTTTCACTAAAATATATTTTTTTATTGCCAATAAGTTGATATTCCTCATTCCCTTTGCCAAGAAGAGCAATAATACTGTTTTTACGGGAATAAGAATATCCTTTTTTGATAGCTTTTTCTCGATCAAGCTCGCATATTATTTTATGCTGTAATGTTTTTGAAATTCCTTCCATAATATCACGAACAATTTGATATGGATCTTCCGTTCGTGGATTATCTGTCGTTAAAATTACTTTATCAGCAAATTCTGCTGCTATTTTACCCATCAATGGTCGCTTTGTTGCATCACGATTACCCCCTGCTCCAAAAATAACAATTAATTGTGATGTTAATTGTCGAAGTAATGAAAGAATTTCTTGATAAGATGCTGGATTATGCGCATAATCAATAATTGCAGTTGCACCATTTGAAAGTGCATACCGCTCCATTCTACCAGGAACTCCTGCAAATGTTTTTAATGCTGCAGAAATTGCAGTCGGTGAAATACCGATCTCTAATGCCATGCCAATAGCATTGAGCATATTATAACCATTAAATTTTCCAATTAATTGTGGACAGAAAAATATATAATTTATTGTTTGCCAATTAACCTGTAAATCGATTTGTTGAAAAGGATCAGCAAGAAAAGAACCATGAATGGCGCCCCCTTTTTTCATGCTAAGCCAGGTTATTTTTTCAAATTGCTGTTGTAATTTTTGACAATAATTATCATCGGCATTAACAATCAAGGGTGCTTGTGATTTCGCATATTTGAATAATAAACATTTTGCCTGAAAATAATCATCGAGCGTTTTATAAAATTCTAAGTGCTCCTGAGAAAAATTAGTAAAAATAATACCATCAAATTGAATATCTGCTATGCGATGCATAGTAACTGCTTGTGCTGCAACTTCCATCACCACATATTCTGTATTTACTTCAACTGCTTGTTTAAAAAATTGATGCAAATAATCTGGTTGCGGTGTTGTTAAAGGCGATACAAATTCGTGCGTATCAATAATATTAGCTACCGTGCTCAGCAATGCTGTTTTATATCCTGCAAAACGCAAAATATGCGCCAACAAAAAAGTAGTCGTTGTTTTTCCCTTGGTGCCTGTAATTCCAATAATTTTTAATTTTTTTGCTGGAAAATGAGCGGCTTGCGCGCTTAATGTTGCTAATGCTAATCGTGCATCTTCAACATACTTCACTATGACACCAGTTTTTTTAATCAAATTAATATTTGTCGTTGATAACTTCACATCTTTTTGGACAACAATACAAGTAGCACCTTGCACAATAGCTTGAGAAATGTAGTGTGTGCCATCTTCTTTAAAACCATTAATAGCGACAAAGGTAGACCCCGATCCAACATAATCTGTATGACAGGTAACAGGGAAAAACGATGGTAGTTGAAGAATCATGATTGTTACTTATTTCATTTGAGCAATAACATCTTTGCGAATACGTGGAAGCAAATAGAGCAAACCAAAAAGATTAATTAATAACAAACCACCGTTGGCAATGTTTATAATATCCCAAACAATTTCTACCGTCATTAATGCACCAGCAAAACAAAAAAAACTGTATAAAAAGATAAACATAAACTCAAAACGACCATTTGTTAAAAAAAGCCATGCCGCACGGACAATATATGCATAAGTTACCAAAACACCAACACCAAAACTAATAGATAAAAAACTAACAATCCAACCACCAAATGAACCAAAGACAGTATTGTACGCAGCAATGGTCAGTGCCGTACTGTTAAGTCCCGTATTCCAAACACCACTTACCACAATACATAAAGCAACAAGAAAACAGACAAGCGTACTTACAAAAGTACCTATCATGCCCATAAAACCACTAGTCATTGGTTTATCACTTCCTGTAAAACCAAATAAAATTGCTGCCGTTCCTAAACCAGATTCAGTCGCAACGATAGAGCGAAACAAACCATAACTAACTGCCTGCTGAACAGTAAACCCAATAACTCCACCTGCAAGCGCAAGCGGTTTAAAAGCGCTCGAAACAATTAAAATAATCGCTTGCCATAATGATGCATAATGAAAAATAAGAATAACAAAAGAGGCAACAAAAAATACTCCTACTTTAATTGGAACAATGCGATCAGATGCTTTAATAATACGTGGTGCCCCACCACAAACGACGTATAAAACAAAAAGCAATAATATAATAGCGCTTGCCAAAGGGGGTACTCCCCACGTTGTTGCTACACTTAATCGAATTGAATTTGCTTGCATTGCATTACCAGTAAATAATCCAAAAAGTAGACAAAAAATTGCGTAACAATAAGAAAGCACATTCCCACCAATTACATATTTCAAATAGAGCATTGGTCCTCCTAAAGTTGAACGGTTTGCTGTTGTAGAAGTACCATATAACGTACTCGTATAAACCTCAGCAAAACGAACTGCCATAAGAAGAAAACCAAATATTATTACCCAAAAAGCTGCTCCTGGCCCACCCGCATAAACTGCCGTTGCCATCCCCGCAAGGCTCCCATTCCCAATACTTGAACTTAACGTATTGATAAATGCTTGAATAGGTGTCATATGACCAGCTTTTAATGGGCTGTGCTGTGGTGGAAATAATGTTGTTTTCCAAGCGGAAAAAAAATAACGAAACTGAACAGCATGAAATGCAATCGTGAAAATAATACTTGCCCCAACAACATAAATCATTAATGGCCAACCAATTGCCCAATTACTGAGTATTTTTATATAAAATGAAATATCCATAATAGTTCCTTGCTTACGCAATTTTGTTTACAATAGTAATAGCACCAGTATACTGGAGTTAAAAAAATAATAAAATTACCACAATTATTATGAAAATATTAGCATTAGATATTGGGGATCGTTGGACAGGAACTGCTCTGTCAGACGCACTCGGCATGTTTGCACAACCATACAAAACAATAGAAACAACCGCATTAAATGAATTTATTAAAGAAACAATAACCCAAGAACAGATAAAAACTATTATTATTGGTTATCCACGGACTTTGCGAGGAACTGAGAGTGAACAAACAAAAAAAACTAAAATAATTGCAGCAGAATTAAACCAATCTTTTCCTTCTATTGAATGGACTTTTTGGGATGAACGCTTAACAAGCAAGCAAGCAGAGAAACTCAAAAAAACAAAAACAAAAGAAGAAAAAAGAATATCACATTCTATTGCAGCCGCATTTATACTTACTGGTTACCTTGAACATCTTTATTTCCAAAAAAATCAATATAATAAGCATTAAATGTAGCATTATTGACAAAAGCCATCTTCATCCTTTAGCCTGTCATTAAGGGGACTTGTGGTATAAGGAGAAGCAATGAAGTGTAAAAAGTGTGGAGGATTGTTAGTATTACAATCTTTTTTTGATCATTTTCTTAATTTTCAAGGTTGGAAATGTTTAAATTGTGGTAAAATTATTGTTAAAAAAGAAAAAACAATCGAATATGATTCATTTAGTACTTTTTATCAACAGCAGAAATGTAAAAACCGTAATTAGTTTATGACAACATTTATTGCTGTGCAAAACACCTACCAAAAACTTGAACTTGCTTTATTTGCCAATAGTAGAATTATTGGTAAATGCTCTACAGGTAATCAAGAAGCAAGTAAAGAATTTATACCATTATTATCTTCTATTCTTAAACAAAATAAAATAGCGCTTCAAGAATTTTCATTTATAGTTGCTAATCAAGGCCCAGGGCCTTTTTCCACGCTCCGCGTTGTTATTTCCTCTGTTAATGGCATCAGCTTTGCAAGCACTATACCACTTATTGGCATTGATGGACTCAATGCGTTTATTCAACAATATAATAATCCTGATTACCCTTATACTGTCGTTCTTCTGAATGCTTTTAACAAAGATGTTTATTTTGCTGTGCAACAACCTGACAAACCTATTGAAAAAGGATATAAAAAAATAGATCAGTTATTAGATGAATTGACCTTTATTTCCTTAAAAAAACCTATTCGATTTTTAGGTAATGGTGTTCAGCTTTATCAAGATAAAATAAAAAAACAGTTTAATGAGAATGCTTATATTCCTTCTCCACTTCCCCATAATTGTTCGCTTGAACAAATTGCACAAATGGGATTACAAAAATGGCAAAAACAAGAAGGGATCATCAATCAATTATTCCCCTTGTATTTAAAAAAGCATGCAAGCCAACAGTAATTAAATCATTAGAATGAGTTATATTCACGCAACAATGAGACAATTGCATCATGACCATAACCAATAGCAATTTGCAATAAATTGACGGTTGGGTTATCAATCAAATTAACAAGTGCTCCTGCTTCAAGCAAAGTACGTACCATCGCCTCATTATTTTCTTTTACTGCTCGCATTAAAAGACTCACTCCTTTTTCATTAACATAATTTATATTAGCACCACGCTGTACAAAAAAAGGAACAAAATAAGTATTTTTATTTTTATCTATGGTATACCACAATAATTGCGTTGCTTGTTGTGATGTTATCCGCAATTTTTTTGTTACCAGTAATTCAAGTGATACAAGATCATTATCGTCAATAGCGCACTTGATAGGTCTAATAATATATTTTTCTAATAATTCTTTTTTCTGCGTAACATGTACCCGTGTTTTAACCCACTGTAAGAATTCTGGAACAATATCATGATAAGGACTACGGGCTAATAATAATAATATTGGTTCTTTTTGCATAGTTGGATAAAAATTTAATAAATTAAATAAATCAAATTGGGTCTTTTTTTCTGAAGAATAGTACATAAGAGCAAATAAAAGATTTAATGACTCATGCGGCGTCAATGCAATTTTTTTATTCTCTATAATTTTTTGGACAAGATTTTTTACCATTTTTTCAGGAAATTGGGCAATAATTTGACCTACTAATGATAAATTGCGAGAAATAACCACCGTATGCAAATAATTATATACTTGATCAAGGGACAAGGCACTAAAGCAAACCATTTGATTGGGCATATCAAATTGCCCTGCTTCTATTTTTGCCTCTTTTCTTCCATGCAAAATACCGATGCTTACAATAAAAACTATCAATACTGCAAACAATCGCCCCTCCGATTGCTCGTTCTTCATTACACCCCTAATTACTAATATAAAAAATTACTTAAAAAGTATTATGAAATTACCTTTTTAAGATTTTTAATTTAATTCCCTTCTTGTTCACAGTGTAATAATCAAAAAGTTTTAAAAGCAATAAAAATTGAAAATTCTATTTGAATACAGTTTTTTATTTTAGTTTTATTATAAAATTGAGCGAAAAATTCCTGCGCCTAATGCTATTGCTTCTGATGCACGTAATATAGTTGGCGTTAGAACACAAAAAAGAAATTTGACTTTTTTTAATTGCTCTTTTTCTTGGGGAGAAAGATCACCTTCAGGACCAATCATTAGTAAAATGGATAAAGAAGGATATTTTTTTATTAAATCAATGATTGATAATAAGGGATCACCATTTGGATCGAAATAAATTTTAACTATTGGGGATGAGGCTATTGGCAATATTATTTCTTCAAATAGTTGGGGCAAGCTTAATTGAGGAAAAGCAAAATTTTTTGATTGTTCTGCTGCAGCAATTATCACTCGCTTGAGCCGTTCATATTCCTTTTCTCCCCCCCATTTTCGTTGCACTTTACTGGTAATTACTAATTGAATAGCCGTAACTCCCATTGCAGTTAATGAATATAATGCTGCATCAAGATCATCTCGTTTTAATAAGGGCAAAATAACCGTAAGAGAAGGCCGAAAAATAATATTAGACTTTTTTTGTTCTATAATGCCCACAATGTTTTTTTTAGCAATTAACTCTTGAATTAATAAACAAATATACATATCTGAATCAAAAAATAAACATTTATCCCCCGGTTTTAAACGAAGTATTTGCACAACACGGTGATAAATTTTTTTATCTTCTATTACAACAACATCACCGATTTCTTTTGTTTTTATTAAAGAAGAAAGCTGATCAATATATACAGAAAAAATATGTTTTTGGCTTTCAGGCAACATC
>JBAVPH010000108.1:0-4079 GCA_049692855.1 Candidatus Babeliales bacterium
TGTTATTCCGTTTAATGCTATTCATAGTAACCATGCAACATTAAAAAAATCATCTCTCTATAAGCAAAATGGCTATATCAATCAAAGCTATTTATTTGACACATTTATTGTTGGACCTAATAATTCACTTGCATGTGCTGCAGCACATGCAATAACAGAAAAACCAGGTTTTTTATACAACCCAATGTTTATTTATGGTGGATCAGGGTTAGGAAAGACGCATCTTTTGCATGCAATTGGTAATGCTATTAAGAAAAACCATAAGAATATGTCAATTTTGTATCAAACAGCAGATCGTTTTGTAAATGAGTTTATTAATGCTATTCGATTTGATAAAATTCATAAATTTCAAACAAAATACAAAACCATTGATGTTCTGTTGATTGATGATATTCAGTTTATTTCTAATAAAGAGCAAACACAAGAGGCTTTTTTTCATATTTTTAATTCACTTTATGATGCACATAAGCAAATTGTTTTTTCTAGCGATACTTTTCCTCAAAATATTGGTGGCATTGCAGAAAGATTACGATCACGCTTAGCAGCAGGTCTCGTTGCTGACATTCATGTACCAACATTAGAAACCAAGATAGCAATTTTAAGAAAAAAAGCTGACTTAAGCAATGAGGTACTTTCCAATGAAGTTGCTCATTTTATTGCTTCACATGTTATTTCAAATGTTCGCGAACTAGAAGGTGCTTTAATTCGTGTTATTGCATTTGCTCATCTTTCACAACAGCCTATTTCACTTGAACTAGCTAAAAAAGTTCTTATGCATACAAAAAAAAGTGAAAATCGTATAATAAGTTTAGAAAAGATTGCCAAGGAAATTGAAAAATATTATCCCTATACATTAGCACAATTATGTTCAAAAGAGCGCAGTAAAAATCTTGTTTTAGCTCGTCAAATTATGATGTTTTTTATGAAAAAATTAACTAATAAATCATTAAGAACAATAGGTGATTTTTTTGGGGGCAAAGATCATTCAACAGTAAAACATGCAATTACTAAGATAGAGCATCGAGTAAAAGAAGAACTGGATTTTCAAAAAAAACTTAATCAAATAGAACAAGAAATAATTAGCTAACTAACATTTCATTTGTATAAGTACGTGGCGTAGTTTGAAGGGTACATCGCTGTTGCTTGGTAAGAAGAAAAGTGTCATGAAAGCATTTTCCAGCGAGATAAAGATACCATGAATAATGACTTTTGAATTTTTTTTTCTCTTTTAAGCCAACAATTGTTGGAAAATGTTCGGTATCAATAATTACGATAAAAAAATTGTTATTTTTTTCATCATATTTGAATATAAAATTATTGGAGTGGGGATCAATAATAAGCTCAAGGTCATTACAAAGCTGCATAATAATTTCATTACGCTTTTTTTGTGGCATTTTTATTTCTTCATCAGTGTTGATTGCATCAGCAATTATCGCATAAGTGCCAGGAATTGCTGTTATTAGTTGCTCTTTGTTGCCGATATTTTTGCCGGTAATATGCAGTAATTTATTATTCTTTGGTGTCCAAAACCATTTGCGAGGAGTTTTTACACGGCCTTGCCAATTTTTATTATTCTTAATTGTATAGTTTAATAATTCAAGATTTTTAATACGCGTTATGCCAGAGATATGTCGGTTAACACCGCCAGCCATGGTAAAAAAAAATCGTGGTTCAAATCCCTTACAATAAGGATTAACAAATGTTTTTGGTGTTTCAATAAACAATTTTACTACAAATGGGTAATCCTTAAATTTTAATACAAGGAGGCCGCACTTTTTTCTTCGATTAAAATTTTTATGTTGGAGGACGTTAAAATGAGTGTATCGTTTTTTCTTTTTTTGAATTTCGGTAAGTACTTGCTCAATAAGATTATTTAAAATTGTACCGTTGACTAATTTTTGTTTTTGGTAAGATATGGGGCTTTGTGGAAGTTGGTGTGAATTGAAATAATCGCTATCAAACACATGAAAAATAGGATATTCTTCATAGTAAAAACTTTTATTAGTATAAATAGTGTTGCTTCCTTGCCATTGCACGCTTAGACAAGGAATAAATTGTTCTACTGGGCGGTGGGGACTTCGTGCCTTGCTTGATATTGTAATTATTAGTAAAAAAAAGAAAATAATATTGCAGAAAGAGCGCTGTTGATTGTTCATTATGGTAACCAAATCACAATTTTTATATTTAGATGGACCTTGTGTCTACAAGATTATTAGTTATCTAAAAATATATTTTACCCTTTTCAAAAGAAAGCCAGTTGTTGAACCTTAAAAATATACTAAACAACTGATGAAATTGCAAAATCTATTCCTTAAATTTATTGCTTTGTTTTCTTTAATTGTGTGAATATAAAGCTAGTTGATGTTGTAAAAAGAGTAGGGTATGATTTTTTATAGAGAAGTAGCCATGATCAATAAAACAATAAATAATAACTCAATATTATAATAAAGAAAGGATAGAATGAAGCAAAGACCATTGAAAAAACAATACACATTACTTAATTGTTTAAGTAGTTTACCAAGAAAAATTTTACTTTTATATGGACAAGAAAATGTTACTGAATTTGTGTTACACGAATTATGCCAAGAATATTGTTTTGGTTTGAAAAAAGCGGCTTATTTTGTTGATAATCCAGATTTCAACTGTTTAAAAGGAGTTGCTGGTTTTTGCGAAGAAGAAGCATATGCTAATGGTGACATTTGGCAAAATCCCAAGGCGTTTAGCGTTCATATGAAAGCCGCATCCTTCAATAAAAAAGTGCAGCTATTTATGCAAGAAAGTTTTAAAAAAAAAGGTGAATCTGAAGAAGAAGTTATTAAAACCATTGCGTATAATTTAGGAATAGAAAAACCAAAATTACACATCTGGGACGTAAAGCATAACAACCATGGTTATTTTGTTTATGAAGAGGCAGTAAAAAATAATGATATCGAAGAGCATTTAGTGAATGGGCTCTGCTTGCTTAGCCTTTGTCCATTGTATTAATGTTTTTATTGATTGCAACAAGTCCTGGAAGCGTTTCTCCACTTAAATAAGCAAGTGCAGCGCCTCCTCCTGTTGATAAATAATCAAATTGCTGATCAAATCCAAGATTGGTGGTGACTGCAACTGAATCACCTCCCGCAATGATACTTGTTCCTTTTGTTTTGATTATTACATTTAATAATGACTTCATCCCAACAAGTGTTTCAGTCCTGTCAGAAAATCCCATACAACCATTAAAAAAAATAGTTCCTGCTTGTTTAATGACTGGCTCCCATGATTTTATTGTTTTTGGTCCAATTGAAATGCCAATATCATCAGGCATTAATTGATCAGCAAGCACAATAGTGAGCGGTCCATAAATAGTTTTTTTGGCAACTTGAAAGTCTAAAGGAAATAATATGGAGACTTTTTTTTTCTTTGCCTCTGTTAAAATTAATTTGCAGATTTTGAACATCTGATCATCAACTAAAGAATTACCTACTGGCTTATTTATTGCCTGAAGAAAAGTAAAAACAATTGCTGGGCAAAGTAAAATAGTATTTACTTTTTTTAAAAGATGCTGAATAAATGGAATTTTATCAGCAATTTTTTTACCACCGACAATAAGAATAAAATGCTGAGTAGGATGCGATAAAAGTTTGTTGAGCATTTTTAATTCTTTTTCAACTAAAAAACCAATAGTACGTTTTTTGGAAGGAAATTCTTCTGGAACTAATGTTACTGATGTATCAGTGCAGTGGAGTGTGCCAAAAGCGTCATTGACATAAAAATCGCCTAAGCGTGCTAATTTTTTTGCAAAAAATATATCTTTATTTTTTTCTCCCGGAAAAAATCGCATATTTTCTAATAATATGATTTGTTTATTTGCTTCCTTACTCTTTTGATAAGCATCATCTAAATCCTTTGTAAAAACAATAGAATATTCATGTTGTTTAAACCATGGCACTAACAGTTTGGTAGAAAGATTGGGATCATATGTTTGTGGTCTGCCGATATGCGTTGCAAGGACAATTGTGCCGCCATTGATAAGAATATAATCAATTGTATTTTGGAGTGATTTTAATTTAAAATCATTAAGTATTTTTCCGTTTTCA
>JBAVPH010000109.1:0-2289 GCA_049692855.1 Candidatus Babeliales bacterium
CGCAATAAATTGCATCACGCGATAAAAACGGAGCGGATCTTGAATAAAAAATTGTGGGTCAGGGGTTCGTAATAATTTTTTTCGTAAATCATTGAGTCCATTAAATGGATCAATCAATTCACTAGAAATAATATCAATACCCATAGCATTGATAGTTAAATCTCGCCGACGAAACGCATCTTTAAACGGCAAAAACGGATCGATGCGAACTTCTGGTTTTCTGCCGGTACTGTCAAGACGAGGTAGTGACCAATCAACATCTAAGCCATGCACACGAAATACACCAAATATCTTGCCTACCAAACTAATAGGGCCAAAATCACGCAATAATAATTCTAGTTGTTTTGCTGATAACCCATACACTTCTATGTCTAAATCTTTTGTTTGCAGGCCAAGGAATAAATCCCGCACAGCACCACCTACCAGCAAACTCCGTCCTTTTTTTGCATGTATTGCTTGCGTAATGGTTCGAACTAACAAGTAGCTATTAATTAATTGCTTAAAATTTTTTTTTACATCACCAGTAATTTTTGTATCTATCATTATTTTTTAACATTATATTTTATATTAAAATGCATTCAGCATAACTTTATATAAAAATTTTAAAATTATGTAGTAAAATCTATTATCTGAATCATTCTTATTTTTATTTGTTAATCTAACGAATTACTTGAAAAAACTAAAAAAACAAAATAAATCTTTGAATATCAAATTCAAATTTTGTAGAATACAAATGAATAATTTCGTAATAAGAAAGAGAAGGCTTATTATGCGTGTACGTTATTTTTTATCATTTTTTTTATTATGTTTTTGTATTTCCTCTCCATTGCATACAACTCAATTTAAAAAAGTATCATCATTTTTTGGTGGTTGTCCCTATGAAGAAATACTACAAAAGGAATATGTTATTGAAAAACAAGGAACCGTCGTTATTGAAAATATTGATGGTCCTATTACTATTACTACTGGCTGGAAAAAAAATACCATTTTTCTTAAAGCAACAAAAAAAAGCAATAAGCCTGATCAACTTGCCCTTATCAATATTATTGACAAACAAGTAACTCCGGACAAGTTATTAATTAAAACAGAGTATAGACAACCAAAAACAAAAGGAATGGTTGAATACGAGCTTATTGTCCCAACAGATCTTCGTTTGCAAATTAGTGTTAATCACGGGTCAGTAAAAATTCAAGAAATGCAAGGTCCTATTTCTGTAAAAACAGTACAAGGCAATATAGAAATAGCAAAAACAAATAATGTCATACACACAGAAGCTATTAAATCTGGCTCTATCATGATAGATCAATCCATTGGCCCTATCAGTGCAACTGCTCATCACGGTGATATAATAATTACGCATGCCAATCAAAGTATTCTTGCTACCACGAACAAAGGACATATTTTTGTTGCCTGTGTAGATATACCAAGCACTGGTTCTATTCGTCTAGAAACACATACAGGCCCTATTACTCTTGCATTACCAACAACAACAAATGCTACGTTTCAAGGGAAGACAATACGTGGGACTATTACTTCAGACCATTACCTCACCCTCAAGCCATGCACTACTAAATTGAATACAATGGCATGGTCTCGTTTTAAAAAAGAAATTGATGGTATTTTTGGCACAGGAGAAGCTGAAATTAAATGCCGTAATCATCATGGTAATATAAAAATTGTAGAGACTGCAAAAGCCTAATTTAATCTTAAGAAAGACAATAATACCCTATAGATTGAGTTTCTACAGGGTATTATTTTTTACAAAGCAAATTTTAAGAAATTAAACCTCTCCATATTAAAAATTATTGCTGTTCAATTGCTTCAAGTAATTCGCTTGAAAGTGAATGCACCAAATTAAAAATATTAGCAAGAACTTCAAAAGGCTTCTCTGTACCGCAAATTAAATCACAATCATCAAGAGTAAGAGATACAGCAGATACTGCAAAAACTAACCTGTTGCAGCATTCTTGAAAGCGCAAAACTGCTTGGTCACTATTAAAATTAATTCCTATTATTATTCTTAAATCCTCGGAAAGCAAGCCTGACCAATGACTGTAAAATTTCTTTGTTAAATTGAGTGCCTCATTATGAAGATCAACCTTTTCCATCTTTTTACTTCTTAATATTGCTTTTTCTCTAGTATTTTCTTTCTTATCTCTAAGATTTGGATCATATTCATCCAGAGCTTTTTCCAATAATTCAATTGAACAATCTGCTATTTTCAAAAGATCATCTAATGTTAAAGAAGAAAAACTATTCAATTCATGTAAAAAATCAATTACAATTGTT
>JBAVPH010000110.1:0-5824 GCA_049692855.1 Candidatus Babeliales bacterium
ACTAATAAATGAAACTAAGTGTTTAAATTATTATCTGTTCAATTTATTTAATCAAAAATTAGGTTATTAATACGTTAAACGAGTAATGATGATCTGTCATTATTCTCTTAAAGGAGTTTGGATGAAAGAGCCTGACAACAAAGCTCATGACACAAACATATCTGAAAAAACAGATCAGAAAAAGATGGATATTATGAAAACCCAAAAAAATAATGCGACAAAGGACGATAAAAAAATGGAGCAAACAACTAAAGTTTCTGAAACAATACCTGTTAATGCAAAAAAAGAAAGTAAGCAGGAAGAGGTAAGTCATAAAGAGCAACAATCTTTACCGAAAAAAGTAAATACGCAGCGACAACAGTCGTCTGTTCCGAAACAGCAAGATCAAAAACAAGAAAAAATACCTGAAAAATCAAAAGATACACGACAACCATCACATGCACCACGACAAGAGCAACCACAACGTTACTCAAATCAGCAAGGACGTCGGCAAGACATGCGAGGTGACAAGCGTAATCAGCCTGAATTTAAATCAAAAAATATTCAAGAATTTTCGCAGAATGAACTTAATAATTATGCACGACGTCTTGGTATTGTTGGTGCTGGATTATTAAATAGAGAAACATTAATAAAAAAAATTAAATATGTTGAAGAGCATCCAGAACTTGAAATGGAAGTTGAAGGTGTATTGGAAAAATTGCCTGATGGTTTTGGCTTTTTACGTTCAGCTCATTATGATTATATTTCAGGCCCGGATGATGTTTATGTATCACCATCACAAATCAGAAGGTTTGGTTTACGAACAGGAGATACAGTTGGTGGTGTAATTCGTAAACCAAAAGAAGGGGAAAAATATTTCGCGCTTTTAAAAGTAAAAAAAGTTAATTATAAAGATGCAACTGAAATAAGTGATCGACCTCATTTTGATCAATTAACACCGATGCATCCAAATAAAAAATTTAACTTGGAGTTCAATCCACTTGCGTTATCAACCAGAATTATGGATTTATTTACACCGGTTGGAAAAGGGCAGCGTGGATTAATTGTTGCACCACCAAAGGTTGGTAAAACATTATTGCTTAAAGAAATTGCGCAATCAATTATCGCAAATCACTCTGAAGTTTATCTTATTGTGTTATTAATTGATGAGAGACCAGAAGAAGTTGCTGATATGCGCCGTACAGTGAAAGGTAGCTCAGCAGAGGTTATTAGCTCTACTTTTGATGAATCAGCAAGTCGCCATGTACAGGTTGCAGAGATTGTTTTAGAGAAAGCAAAACGATTAGTAGAAGCAGGAAAAGATGTTGTTATTTTGCTCGACTCTATTACCAGATTAGCGCGTGCATACAATACAATAGCGCCAGCTTCTGGAAAAGTATTGACTGGTGGTATTGACGCAAATGCTTTACAGCGGCCAAAACGGTTTTTTGGTGCAGCACGAGAAACTGAAGAGGGAGGATCATTGACAATTTTAGCTACCGCAATGGTGGATACTGGTTCTCGAATGGATGAAGTAATTTATGAAGAGTTTAAAGGAACAGGAAATATGGAAATGCATATGACGCGTAAATTATCTAATCGTCGTATTTTTCCTGCTTTTGATTTACTTATTTCTGGTACTCGTCGCGATGATTTACTACAACCAGCAGAAGATTTAAATAAAGTCTGGGTGTTGCAGAAATTTTTATCTACGATGAATGTCATTGAGGGTATGGAATTTCTTATTGATAAAATGAAAAAATTTAAAGCAAATCGTGAATTTATTGATTCTATTAATAAACGTGGTGATAATTCTCAAAAATAATAATATATAAGAAATAGAGAATCAATTATAGAATATCTAGATCCCAATTTGAAAACTTGTTTTGTTCTGCTTTGTAATTACCAACAAACGCAATCATTGCAGCATTATCAGTGCAGTATTGTCGTGATGGTGTAAAGAAAAGAAGGTGTTGTTTTTTTGCAAATGCATGGAGACGATTTACAATATAATTATTAGCTGCAACACCACCAACAAAGGTAATTGCTTTAATATGAGGATATTGGGTAAGTGCTCGTGCAAGTTTTTGCTCAAAAGTATCAGCAATGCAGACTAAAAGGGAGCTTGCTACTTGTTGTTTTAATAAGTCATTTTCTTTCAAAAATTTTTTTGTCTTCATGTCATAGGCATTTTTATTTACTAAATCATAAAGCACAGCAGTTTTAAGCCCAGAAAAGCTAAAATTGAGCGTTTTTGGTTTATGACGAGGATAATGAAAAAAATCTTGAAAATTAACTGCAGCTGCTAACTGTTCAATTATTGGTCCACCAGGATAGGCAAGATTCATTAGTTTTGCAATTTTATCAAATGCTTCTCCTGCTGCATCATCTTCTGTTTCACCTAAAATTTCATAATTTCCAAATCCTTTTATTAAATAGAGCGAGGTGTGTCCTCCTGAAGCAGTTAAGCAAAGATGATCAAATGGAACTTTATGTTCCAAAAAAGAAGAAAATGCATGCCCTTCTAAATGATTAATGCCGATTAATTTTTTTCCAGCGGCCCATGCAATTGCTTTGGCAAAGCAAACACCAATAAGTAATGAACCAGGTAATCCCGGTTTATTAGTGACGGCTACTATATCAATTTCATTAAAGGAACATCCGGCTTGCTTGAGGGCAAATTTGACAATTGAGTCAATTTTTTCTAATTGAGAACGAGAAGCAAGCTCGGGGATTACACCACCAAAATCTTTATGGATAGCAATTTGAGAAAATAAGGCATTAGATAAAATACCATGTTTATTTTGGTAAATTGCCGCGGAAGTTTCATCACAGGAAGTTTCAATTCCGAGGGTCAGGCGATTTTTATGCATGGAAGTTATCTAAGTAAGATGGTTAATAATAAGAGTTCGTTGCTGACCTTGTTTTATTTCTTGTTTTGTTGGTGCATGAATAGTATCAGTATCAAGCGATGCAATTTGAAGTTTAATAGATTCTTCATGTAATTTTTCTTCTGATCCCATTTGCTCTAAAATATTTCGCTTAATTGTGATAGGGGGTAATTCAAGTTTATTGCCGCCATTAGTAATTACAATAGCTTCTGGAAAATAGCAAGCAACAATAGTTTCATCGGGAATTTTCCCAGTTGTAGGTAATTGTTCTTCTTTTACTTGCCAATGATATGTTTTGTTTTTTTCTGCTTGCGCTTGCTTAGGGAAGGGATCTATTGGTTCAAGGGTATCAGGAAGAAGCTCTAATCGATAAAATTTGTATGCCTGTTCTTTTGGAAGTTGCAGGTAATCTATGGTATTTGATGCCCATGTTGAATTATTGCATTTTTTTACCTGATATTGAATGTATTCAGTAACAAGCAAATAAAAAATAGTTTGTCTGTTATTTTTGCTTACTTCAAATGTTACTTTAGGAGTATCCTCATGTGCATGGCTATTAATAATTTTACCACCATAATATATACGAATAGATGGTGCTTTTTTTAATAGGCGAGGAAATTGAATTATTCCCATTACCAAAGACCGTGCATGCAAAGATGACATAGTGATTGATAAATAGGCAAAAATAAATGATAATAACAGTAAATAGTTATTTTTTTTTCTCATTGTGCCCCTTATTTCATTGGTAACAATTTTGTAATTTAGCGTAACCTAAAGATATTTATTTTTCAAATATGGTTAATAGAGTAGAATAAATAATATATAGATTTGAAGAGAAAACAATGCGTAAATTTGTCCTATTCTTTAAATCACTTTTAAAACAAGAGTATTGCGCACATAAATTTGCATTATCTTGTTGTATCGGTGTCTATATAGCATTTTCTCCTTTTATTGGATTGCATACTGCAATGGTTTTTTTATTTTCTTGGTTGTTCACGTTAAATGCAGCAATTATATTTGCGGTCTCTTTTTTTATTAATAATCCGTGGACAATGGTACCAGTATACGGAATTGGTTATATAGTAGGAGATTGGCTATTAACTTGGTTTGGTATTGCCAATATGGCTGATAATACAACGTGGTCTATTGCTTTACCAAAAATTTACAATTATTGCTCGAGCAACTCCTTATTGGCATTTTTAGTCGGGGGAAATTTGCTTGGGTTAGGGATTGGTGGCATACTATATCCAATTATGCGATATATTTTTAATTGCTACAATACAGTTAAATCATAAATTTTATTTTAATGAAGAACTAATTTTAACATGAAGATAGTCGCCCAAAATAAAAAAGCCTATCATGATTATGAGATTCTTGATACGATAGAAGCAGGTGTTGTATTGACAGGAGCTGAGGTTAAGTCATTGCGAGCAGGTCACGTATCATTAATCGGTGCATTTGCTACTTTTCATCAAGGAGAGTTATTTCTGACTAATTGTCGCATTACTCCCTATGAAAAAGCATTCAAGCAAGATGAATCTTTTGCTACAAGAAGACGAAAATTATTATTACATAAACGACAATTAGACCGATTTATTGGTGATGTGTCACGCAAAGGGATAACTATTATTCCCTTGCGTATTTATTTTAATAAAAAAAATAAAGCAAAGATTGAACTTGGCATTGGTAAGCATAAAAAAGCACCAAGCAAAAAAAAGGAATTAAAAGAGCGTGATATTAAACGACAAACAAGGCGAGAATTGAAAGGAGATTTATGAAGATAAATCATTATCTTATTGGTTTATTGTTAATAGCAAATTTGGCAGAAGCTTCAGGCTTTAGATTGGCACCAAAACCAAAAGTATGTAACATCTTTTTTAATTTACCAATTCTTGAAACAGAACGACTTATGTTGCGTCCTATAGAGCCAGAAGATGCAGAAGATTTATTATTGATTTATGCGGATCCTGAGGCATTGCAATTTACTTCTGTCCGTGCGCGTGAAACTTTTGAAGAGATATATGATTGCATAGAAAAGTATAGAGAGCGGTATTTTCAGGGGAAGCCAGCACCATGGGCAATGATTTTAAAAGAAACAAACACCGTAATAGGATTGTGTGGATTTATTAAATGGATACCTGAGCTTTCAAGTGCAGAATTAACATATTTAGCAGCGCGGAATTATTGGGATCAAGGATTTGCTGAAGAAGCAAAAGAAGCAGTAATTACGTGTGCATTTGAGCAGATGAAATTAAATAGAATTGAATCACATGTTTACGGCGGGGATCAAATTTCATTAGAGGTAAATGAAATTCTTGGATTTCGAATAATTGGTGCTATTCCAGAATATGGCTATTACAAAGGTGCATATCGAGATTGTATTGTTCTTTCTTTGTTAAAAAAAGATTTTGACACTATGTTGCAGCAGCGAGAACAAAAAATAGCAGAAAAAAAAGAAGAAACTGCCTAACAATTTCTAATTAAATCCAAATAACCTTATCAATATATTGATTTTTTATTGGTTTTTTTGTTAATTTTAATCCAAGTAGTAAAAATAAAAATATTAAAAAAGGAGAAGTAGTAATGAATTTAATGAAAAAAGGACTTTGCTTAAGTCTATTCCTCTTGACAATTGGCGGAGGAAAAGCTTTACAAGCTTATACGGTGAGAATTAAAAATGCGACCCCCTATACTATAAGCTATGCGATTGATATTGTCGCAGGTAAAGATGAAAAAGGAACTATTCCTTCTGGACATATTGGGTCGGTTAATACTGTAGGTTATTTAAACAGAGGAATTCGGGTTGAAGTTCTAGAAAAACCGACATCAGGGTTTGTAGATCCACTTTATGCTCGTGATAAAGAAAGAGTGTTCAGAATTCCAAAAAGCAATCTCTATTATTATGCTCCTGGTGTAGGGAATGCAAATTATATAGTTGCTGGACCATATTGGGA
>JBAVPH010000111.1:0-4068 GCA_049692855.1 Candidatus Babeliales bacterium
ATTTACGCCTATCAAACCAATATTTATCACCATAAGGAACTAAAAACTGTGTATGCTGATTTTTTTTCTTGAGCATTAAAAGGCTTGCCTCATCCATATGATCTCGATGATTATGGGAAATTAAAACAACGTCAATGGGTGGTAATTGATTTATTGAAATACCAGGAGGTAAATGGCGCGGAAATAACCAAGATGCATTGCCAAAAATAGGATCCGTTATAATATTCAATCCTTCTAACTGGATTAAAAAAGATGCATGACCAATCCAAGTAATAAGTGGCTTTCTACTTTCTTGTTTTGGGTCTTGTAAATCTATCCAATTTTGAATGCCAGGTGCAATTTTTTGTCGTCTCACCAATGATTGCAAAAAAGAGGGAATAGTATCAAATAAAAAAGATTCTGGTTTATGATCTTTTCTTAAATAAAACCTGTTTTTTTTGCGATAGGGGGCTTGCCAAATTTCTTTTTTGCTCATTATAATTTTTAACAATTTTTCCCCCACCCAGACAGAACGTCACGGATAGGGGAAATGGAGGTTATCTGATCTAAAAGTAATATATTATTACTGCTATATACCTTATACTAAATGACTAAAAAAGCAACCTCTTATCAAAAAACTTAATATCTTGTTCATTCATTATTTAATTTTAACGCACGCAAAATTTTTTTATCTACCTTTCCTGTCGCTGTTGTTGGTAATTCTTTTACTTGGCAGATAAAAAGACGTGGCACTTTATAAGAAGCCAAATATTGCCGACAAAGTTCTTTTAATGTCTGTTCAATTCCTTCTTCTTTTTGCCATAATTGAACAAAAGCAATTGGTATTTCTCCTACCATTTCGTCTTTTTTCCCAATAACCCCCACGCGCAAAACATTTGAGTTCATTAAAATTACATTTTCTATTTCTTGTGGGTAAATATTGAGTCCTTTATGAATGATTACATCTTTTTCTCGTCCCGTAATAACAATATTCCCTTTTGCATCAATGTAGGCAAGATCACCCGTACTAAACCAGCCATTTTTCATAACTGCAGCAGTTGCCTCCGCAGCTCGATAATAACCAAGCATAACATTGTCACCCTTCACCCAGAGTTGGCCAATTGCTCCCTGTAGCAAATCATTACCTTGTTGATCACGAATTGAGAAAAAGATCCCAACAACAGGTTTACCTACATTATTAGTTTTCCCGGTAATATCAGCTAAATCAGCAGAAATTACTGGGGATGTTTCCGTCAAACCATACCCATTACAAATTTTTCGCCGATAAACAAGTCCAAAAAGCGCGCGAATTTTATCAGGCAACGCATCACCTCCTGAAACAAATAATTTCACCGAATCTAAAGAGCCAGGCCTTAATAAACAAAGAAGTCCATACAATGCCGGCACGCCCAAAAATATAGTCGGTTTATGTTGCAGTCCCTCCGTAATATAACGGCGATCAATTTTCGGAACAACAATAACGGTCACTCCCATAAAAATACTCGTCCAAACACACGTATTTTGTGCAAAAATGTGAAAAAATGGTAATACACCAAAAACACGCTCCTGTGCTGCAAAACCAAGCCGTGCGAGTGTTTGCAACATATTAATAACAATATTGCGCCCACTCAACATGACCCCTTTTGGTAATCCCGTTGTCCCAGATGTATACAAAAGCGCAATCATTTCATCAGAGTCTAACTCAATAATTTTCTCTTCTAATAATTGTTCAGCAGGAACTGCATGCATATCATGTTCAGTCACAAGAGGTATGCCATCCATTTGTTCCTGAAATAATTTTTTATATTTATCAGTCGTAATAATCATTGCCGGATCTGCATCAGCAATAACATGCGCTATTTCTTTTTCACGAAAAAAGGTATTAAGCGGAATAACGACTGCCCCTGCCTGCCATATCGCAAAATAGCTCACATAAAACTCAGGCGAATTTTCAAAACAAAGTAGTACACGATCACGTGGCTTTACTCCTTTTTCGCGAATAACATGACTAAATAATGTAGCACGGTTATAGAGCTCTTGGTATGAAATAAACTGATCATGGTAAATAAGTGCTTTGAAATTTGGAAATTTTTGTGCTGCACGTTGCAACAATCTTCCTGGATATAACAATTTGCCATCTTTTGTTACTGATTGATACAATTGCTCAAATAACTTCTGTTCATCTGCTTGCTTGCGTTCTCTACTCTTCATAGGTAATTACCTGCATAGGACATTGCTGCATCGCATCTTTGATTTGCTCTTTGTTTTTTTCTAGATCGGCAGTAGTTTTTACATGCGAAATATCAGTTACTTCAAAAACATTGGGTGCAAGAAAAGCACACGTACCACAGGTAATACAACCTGGCTTGATAATAATTTTTTTCATCATTAAACCTCACAACTGTTACACAACTTACTTGGTAATTTAAGGTATACTAAAAAAAGAAGAAAATAATAAATTTGTTTTATCAATTTATTGATAAGGTAATCAATGCAACAATTAACAAAAGGTCTACTTATTGCGGTTGAAGGAATTGATGGTTCAGGTAAAAGTACACTTGCTAAAAATCTTTACCACTATTTTAATCAACAACTGCCAACATTATTGACCAAGGAACCCGGAGGGACACAACTTGGGCAACAATTACGCACTATTGTACAAACACAAACTATTTCTTTACAACCACAAGCGGAATATTTATTATTTGCTGCTGACCGTGCTCAGCACTTTACTGATGTTATTATTCCGCAATTAAAAAAAAATATGCTCATTATTTCAGACCGTATGGCGGATTCTTCTGTTGCCTATCAAGGTTATGGGAGAGGACTTAATATTTCCATGATACAATCTATTAATACTTGGGTTATGCAACACAGGCAACCTGACCTTATTATTTATTTAAAAATCCCTATTGCCGCCGCATTTGATCGGGTTAAAAAACGAAAAAAATTAACGACTTTTGAGCAAGAAACAAAAAGTTTCATGCAACGGGTATCTGATGGATTTGATATGTTATATAAAAGCAAAAAAAATGCTATTATTATTGATGGGATGCAAACAGAAGTACTTACTACCCAACTAGCGCAACAAGCGATCGAAACATGGATAAACAATCAACACCTCATTACCAATTAACATCACTTCATCCAGCACAATTATGGATCGGACAACACAATGTGCTTATACAAGAAGTAATTCTTTTGTTGCAAACAATTTTTTGTGCAAAAAAAGGATGCATGCAATGTGCAACATGTAAGAATATTCAAGAAAAACAACATCATGCAATCAAATGGTATTACCCAGAAAAACAATATACGCTTGAAAGCATACAAGATATATTGAACACTATTGCATTCAAACTTAATCACTCCCAATATTTTTTCTTTGTGATACAAAAGGCTGATTTTTTAACACCTGCCTGCGCAAATCAATTACTTAAATCAATAGAAGAACCACCGGCTGGCTATCACTTTTTTTTATTAGCAGAACGCAAAGAACAACTATTGCCAACCATCCGTTCACGCTGTATTATTCGATTATTTTCAGATACAAGAGCAACCGACCTTCACTCAGATTTATTCACTTATTTTACTAGCACACTTACCAACTCACCAGCAGCTTTTCTAGCGACTCTCGATCAAGCAGGCATTAATGAACGTGAAACAATAGAATTACTCGATGCATTACTTATTTATTGGACAACAGAATACACCAGTGCTATACAACAAAATCAGGATAAAAAAATGGTAAAAGCAAAAAAAAAACTTGCTATTCTTACCCTCGTAATACAAAAACCACCGATGCCAGGAAGTAGTAAATTATTTTTGAAAAATCTTTTTTTACAATTTTGGCAAATAAGATAATTAATCATCATTTAATTTATAAATTGCCTTATCAATATAAATTGCTCCTTGTTCAGACAATATTGATTCTTTTAATACAAATGAATCAATAGTAAATTGCAGTGGCTTAACCATTATGCTATGCAATAAATCAAGGAGTCGTTTTTTATTTGTATTCTCAATTTTTTTGACACGTGCTATTGTTACATGATTAACAAACGAATTATTTTCTGCAAGGGACCAAGG
>JBAVPH010000112.1:0-3395 GCA_049692855.1 Candidatus Babeliales bacterium
GAACAAGACATAGTTCTTGCTAATTCAGAAACGCCGTATGCATATTTAGGAAGTGAATTAAGTGACATCGCACAAGTAGTTGCTGCAGTAAGTAATCTTTATGATAGTGAAGAAAGCAAAGGGGTTCGTGAATTACAAGAGCATCTCAACTTAGGGTACAAAGTTGGTAGGCGGGATGCAGTAGTTACAGTATTAAAAGGAGTGTTACCAGCTCTTAAAAAAGATGACCATGCAAAAGAACTTACGCAACGAGTTGAACATGTCGTAGAAAAATTACAAAAAGATGAGTTAAATGTTCGCATTGTTTCGCAAAAAAATGATTTAAAAAATGCAGAATATGAAGATGATCAAACCAATACTGATTTAGTTGAAAATGAGTTACTAGTACAAAATATGCCAGTAGCTATTTTGGAGGTTGATAGTAATGGTATTTTGCAAGTAAAAAGTGAGGCTGAATTAAAGAATACTAACATTGATGATAATTTAGGTGTTCAAGAAGGGCTCGTTGTTTGTGGCCAAGCAACATTCAAAAGTAATGTTGATATTCTTGAAGACTTGATAGTACAAAATAATGTTGAAGTTGGAGGTGATTTTACTGTTGATCAAAACATATTCATGAATGATTCAACAAGCACAGTTGGGAATGTTTATAAAGGTAATGTTCGCTTTATTCATAATGGTGGCAATAACACTACCAAAAATACCTTTGTTGGAAAAGGAGCTGGTAATTTTACTATGGCTGGAGATCTTAATAATGTTTTTGGTGCAAATTCGTTTGCCGCAAATACCACTGGATCAAATAATAGCGTCTTTGGTGCTTATGCATTTACTATGAATACTAGTGGAAGTAATAACATTGGTATCGGAAATACTGCCTTAGAATTTAATACTACAGGATCCAAAAATGTAGCCGTAGGAAGGGCATCAGTTGCTACGAATATTATGGGGTCAGACAATACTGGTGTTGGAGATCTTTCTCTTGCTCAAGCTGAAGGTAATCGTAATATAGCACTGGGAGGAATGGCTGGATTTTCACTAATAACTGGTGATGATAATATTTATATTGGTAGTAACGCTGGGTCTTCAACTGAAAGTGGACAAGTTAGAATTGGTACCTCTGGTGACCATACAGATTGTTTTGTGCAAGGAATTTACGGTAATTCAGTAACTGATTTACCAGTATTTGTTAACATTGATGGCAAACTTGGAACAATGGCATCATCAAAACGATTCAAAATTAATATTATTGATATGGATACGGCTTCTGATGGGTTAATGGACTTGCGTCCTGTGCAATTTAATTACAAAAATGATGTGAAAGATAGTGTGCATTACGGATTAATTGCTGAAGAAGTTGAGCAGGTTTATCCTGAATTAGTTGTTCGCGATAAAGCGGATGAACCTTATTCAGTTCGTTATCATGAATTGCCTACAATGTTATTAAATGAGTTGCAAAAGCATAAAGAACTAATTAATGCATTGCAAAGTAAAGATGTAAGCAACCAAAAAGAAATCCAGGAGTTGAAAATTGTGGTTCAACGTTTAGTAGCACAGATTTCTGTTTTGGAAAATTCAATAAACATTATCTAGTAGTTTAAACTATTTAGTTAATAAATATTTTATGCTATTCTTATCAGGTATTTATTGCTATTAATTAGGTAATGGAAAAGGGTTATTATGTTTGATTTCTTGTCGAAAAAATTTTCAGCTATTTTTTCTTCATTGACTGGCAAAGGAATAGTAACAGAAAAAAATATCAAGGAAGCATTAACACAAGTGCAAGAAGCACTATTAGAATCTGATGTGCCATATGATGTCATTGAATCATTTATTTTGCTTTTAAAAAAAGAAATTATTGGACAAAAGGTTACGGCATCTCTTAACCCAACAGAACAATTAATGAAAGTTGTCCATACCAAATTAGTAGATTTTTTAGGTGGTAAGCGAACAATAACATTTGCATTTCAGCTTCCAGCAGTGATTATGGTGATGGGGTTACAAGGTTCAGGGAAAACAACAACGATTGCAAAAATTGCTCATTGGGTTCAAAAAATAGCAAAAAAACGAAATAAAACGAGAAAAATTTTATGCGCTTCTGTTGATTTTTATAGACCTGCAGCAGTAGACCAATTAGCTATGCTTGCGCAACAAGTAGATGTCTCATTCTATCGCGCAACCAGCACAGATCCACTTGCAGCAGCGAAAGAAATTCAGGCCTATTATAAAAATAATCAGTTTGAGTTATTATTTCTTGATACTGCGGGACGACTTCACATTGATAATAACATGCTTCAAGAATTGCAAGCCATTGATGAGCAGTTATCACCACAATATAAATTATTAGTACTTGATGCGATGACAGGGCAAGAGTCGCTGAATGTTGCACAGTCATTTGAAAAAAACATTGGATTTCATCATGCAGCACTTACTAAAATGGATAGCGATACGCGAGGGGGTGCAGCTTTTTCTTTTTGTTATACGCTGAAAAAACCAGTTGTATTTGTTGGTGAAGGTGAAAAAGTTGATGATTTAAGCTTATTTCATGCCGAACGTATGGCAAGTCGCATACTTGGAATGGGAGATATACAGACATTGATTGAAAAAGCCGATGAAAAAATTAAGCAGTCAGAACAAAAAAGTGCATATTCTTCATTTGTTGCCGGCCGCTTAACTCTTAATGGCTTTGCACAACAAATGGATATGCTTAATAAACTTGGCTCTCTTTCACAAATAGCAAAATATTTGCCAGGAATGAATGATAAAATTTCCCCTATTATGCTTGATCAAGGAGAAAAAGAGTTTAAAAAATTTCGAGTAATTATTAATTCAATGACAAAAAAAGAACAGTTTAATCCACGTATTTTAAATGGATCGCGACGAAAACGTATTGCTCAAGGGGCAGGCGTTACTGTTTCAGATGTTAATCTCTTGCTAGACCGCTTTGAACAAATGCAACAATATGTTAAACTTTTTAAAGGGTCAGGTGCATTTAAGAACCTCTTTAAATAGTGTGTTTATATTTTATTTACAAAAGGAATTATTTTTATGTCAGTTAAAATTAGATTGACTCTAATTGGAAAAAAACATGTGCCTTTTTTTCGTATAGTTGCCGTTGATTCTCGTAAAAAACGAGATGGTAAATTTTTAGCAACAATGGGGACTTATAATGGTCTAAAAGGTGAAATAGTAGAATTTAATGAAGCACGTTATCAGGAATGGATAGCAAAAGGGGCGCTTCCAACAGATTCAGCAAAGAAAATATTTAAGCAGTATAAAAAAACTCTTGCAAAAGGAGAAAAACAACAAAACAAAACTGTTGAAAAAAAAGTGTTTAACAAAGAAAAAGAAATAGATCAAAAAAAAATAGCAACAAAAAAAAATAAGTCTGCAGTCGT
>JBAVPH010000113.1:0-10063 GCA_049692855.1 Candidatus Babeliales bacterium
AGCTGTTTCTCTGGAAAATATAGAGCTAGCTACCTTGTTAATAGAACATAATGCCAATGTTAATCGTCAAGGCCGTCATGGTCGTACAGCACTAATGGAAGCTAGTGAACGGGGAAATGCAAAATTAGCTACCTTGTTAATAAAACATAAGGCCGATGTTAATCCTCAAGACAATTTTGGGGAGACAGCACTAATGGGAGCTGCACAAAGATATAATAAAGACATAGTTAAATTATTACTTGAAAATGGCGCCAACCCTGACGCGCAAACATTTTTTCCCCCTGTTACAGCATATGATTTAGGAGATGATGGAATTAAGAATATAATCGCTACATTTAAGCGACAGGAATTGCAAAAATACCAATACTAAACGACTTACTACCAACAGGCCTTGTTAAACTTACTGATTAATTTACTTATTAATTTTAAAATGGATGGTTAAAAATGAAAAAAATAGTAAAAAAATTATTACTTACTTCCCTGCTTTTTTCAGCAGTGATAATACCTGCGAAAGCGCATGCAAGCTTTTTTAATTGGGCTACTTTGAGCAATGGAATAGCAGAAATTGGAAATAAAACTGCAAATTTATTAATCACAAACAGTAGTAAAGCCCTTAATTTCTTGAAAAATCATCCCGTTGTGGCCGGAGCAACTGCCCTAGGGATTGTTTTTGGTTTATATAAATTAAGATCAAAAAAAAATAATCGAGTAAAAGAAAAAGAGCTAGAACAAGCCATTTTAAAAGGAGAAGCTGACGTTAATCAAAAAGATAAAGATGGTACCCCCCGTCTAATAGCAGCTGTTTACCAGAATAATATAGATTTAGCTACTCTACTAATAGAACATAATGCTGACCTTGACCTTCGAAACCGTTATGGTGATACAGCACTAATGATAGCTGTTGAACAGGAGAATATAGATTTAGTTACTTTGCTAATAAAACATAATGCTAACCTTAACCAACAAGACATTTGGGGTCAGACAGCACTAGGTAAAGCTGCAAAAATAGGTAATAAAAAAGAAGTTGAGTTATTAATTAAAAATGGTGCTAATCCTGATCTCGAAGGACTTTATAAATTCGATGAACCTGATGTGTATAAAAAAAGTACTGCATATGATTTAGGAAATGATGAAATTAAAAATATAATCGCTGCATTTAAGCCACAAAAATTGCAAAAAATACCAATTTTAGAAGCGATAAAAAACAATCGATTAGAAGAAGTAAGGCAAATTCTTTTAAAAGGAGAAGCTGACGTTGTTGTTAATCAACAATATGGATTTAATTGGGAAACACCCTTAATGAGGTCTGTTATGCGGAATAATACAGAGATAGTTGAGTTGCTACTTAAAAATGGTGCTGACCCTAACCTTAATGATCGTTATAATCAGACAGCACTGATGATAGCTGTTGAATGGGGGAATATAGATTTAGTTACCTTATTAATAGAACATAATGCTAACATTGGCCATCAAGACTGTCTTGGTCAGACAGCACTAATGAACGCTACTAAGTACGGCAATATAAACTCAGTTGCCTTGTTAATAGAACATAATGCTAACATTAACCATCAAGACCGTTGGGGTCAGACAGCACTAACGGAAGCTGCACAAAAAAATAATAAAAAAATAGTTACATTATTACTTGAAAATGGAGCTAACCCTGATGTGCAAACAACGGACCATAAGACAGCATATGATTTAGGAAATAAAGAAATTAAGAATATAATCGATGTATTTAAGCAACAGAAATCGCAAGAAATATCAATATAAACAACCTTACTACCAATAGACCTTGTTAAACTTACTGCTGAATTTACTTATTAAAATTTAAAATGGATGGTTAAAAATGAAAAAAATAGTAAAAAAATTATTACTTACTTCCCTGCTCTTTTCAGCAGCGATAATACCTGCTAAAACACATGCAAGCTTTTTTAATTGGGCTACCTTGAGCAATGGAATAGCAAAAATTGGAAACAAAACTGCAAATTTATTAATCACAAACAGTAGTAAAGCCTTTGATTTCTTGAAAAATCATCCCATTGCAGCCGGGGCAACTGCCCTAGGAATTGTTTTTGGGCTATATAAACTACGGTCAAATAGGCAACCAAAACAACTAAATCATGCACATTTAGAAGCTAGAGACAATCTTGAAGAAATACAGCCAAAATTAACTTTTTTACAAATGATAAAAAATAATCAAGTAAAAGAAGTAGAGCAAGCTCTTTTAAAAGAAGAAGCTGATGTTAATCAAGATGAAAATGGTAATCCCCCCCTAATAGTAGCTGTTTCTCTGGAAAATATAGAGCTAGCTACCTTGTTAATAGAACATAATGCCAATGTTAATCGTCAAGACCGTTATGGTCATACAGCACTAATGGAAGCTGTTTCTCTGAAAAATATAGAGCTAGCTACCTTGTTAATAGAACATAATGCTAATGTTAACCTTCAAGACTTTAAGAATAGGACAGCATTAATGAGAGCTGCTGAGCGGGAAAATATAAAATTAGCTACCTTGTTAATAGAACATAATGCCGATGTTAGCCGTCAAGATCGTTATGGTCGCACAGCACTAATGAGAGCTGCTGAACGTGGAAATGAAAAATTAGCTACCTTGTTAATAGAACATAATGCTGATGTTAACCGTCAAGACCATTTTGGTCAGACAGCACTAATGGAAGCTACAAAAATAAATAATAAAAACGTCGTTAAATTATTACTTGAAAATGGCGCCAACCCTGACGCGCAAGCATTTTTGCACCCTGTTACAGCATATGATTTAGGAGATAGTGGAATTAAGAATATAATCGCTACATTTAAGCGACAGGAATTGCAAAAAATACCAATACTAAACGACTTACTACCAACAGACCTTGTTAAACTTACCGCTGACTTTACTTATTAAAATTTAAAATGGATGGTTAAAAAATGAAAAAAATAGTAAAAAAATTGTTACTTCAATATAATCCTAACCTTTACATAAAAGATCATAAAGGCCGTACAGCATTATTTCACGCCCAATTGCGCAACAAAAATGGCCTAATCTCTCAATCAATTACTGAATTATTAGAAGAAGCCCATCAACAAGAAGTTTCTCAAACATTACAGGAAAACTTTGGCAAAATAGAAAGCGCGCCAGCTCTAGATAAAGACACAGCTGAACTTACTGCCAAATTTACTTATTAAAAATAAATATTCCCTACCTCACTTCATTAATCGAATAAGCACCGGCACGTACAACAACAATCTTTTCTCCTGAACAATCGATGATCGTAGAAGGAACTGATTTATTTAATTTTTCTTTTTTATTGAGCACTGCACATGGTACTTGTTTTATAATCTGCCCATTAACTTCTGCAATTTTTTGGGGGATTGGCTCGCTACTTATATTTGCACTTGTCGAAAATAGGCCCGTAAAATGAGGAAGTAATTGTTGCAGCCCAGCATGATCAGGGACTCGCAATGCAATAGTCCCTTGTTTTGATTTTATAAAATTAAGAATTGTTTGTTTCGCATTGAAAATTAATGTGACAGGACCGGGCCAACAATTATCAATTAATTTTTTTACAGAAGGTAATAAATTTTTAATATCAACAAAATAATTTAATTGTATTTTACTTGCAATAAGAATCAAGTATGGCTTGTCTTCTCTTTTTTTTATTATATTTAATTTATTGAATCCTTTTTGTGAAACAGGAGAAAAAAGACCTAATACAGTGTCCGTATCACCCAATATAACGTTTTCAAATTGTAACATCTTTATTAAATAAGGAAGTATTTTTTTGTCCGTCCAATAGACAATTTTCATCAAAAAGCCTTTTTCTTTTGTAAATAAATACACAAACTCCAAATAATAATTTCTTGTTTGACATTTTTGACCTATATTTTATACTAAATTAAGAGCGTTGTATAGAGCAATCACAAGGGCCTATTCTACACTTTAAAAAAATTAAGCTCAATTGTTACCAATAATTAATAGTTGATTTACTATAAAATTGATATTAGATGTTTAATAAGAGGTCGTTGAGAGTAAAAACCAACCATAAATAGCAGGGAATAAAATGAAAAATGTCAATACGCACAAACAGGCTGCCGTAAAAAATGCCGCCCACGGCCAACAACGCAGCTACAATGAGCTTGTTGAATATTTAGATGTCAATTGGTCAACTAATAAAAATGATAATACATTGTCATGTATAAAAAAATTAGATCAAGCTTTTGGCAACATCTCACAAAAATTAAATACTATCCTTATAACTGGTAGCAATGGTAAAAGTTTAACAGCACATTTCACAACAAAACTACTCAGAGAAGAAGGCCTTACCGTTGGTACTTTTTATTCCCCCCATTTTTTGACCTACAATGAACGATTTTCCTGTAACGATGACGTTATTTTGAATAAAACATTTACTGACCTTGCTAACGAAGTCATTAATACTGCTACTGCAATAAAAATTTCTCCAAATTCAATTGATGTACTTACTATGATGGCACTTCTTTATTTTGAAAAAAATAAGACTGATGTTGTGGTATTAGAAGTAAGTGATAGCAAAACCTCAAATGCAGTAACTATCTGTAAACCAAAAATAGTCGCAGTAACAAGAGTGACAGAACCTGAAGTAGAGAAAAATCCAAAAGAAGTAATCGAAAATGTCCTTGCTTTTGTTCAAGATGGCACTCATGTTGTTTCTGCTGATCAAAGCAAAGCAAATTTACAAATTATGCAAGATATCACTACACAAAAAGGTGGCGAATGGTCAATGCCGATTCGTAAACTTGCACAACTTAGTTACCCATTTGAACAATTGCATGGTCGTTGCGCCGCGCTTGCTGAACGTATTTCATTTGTCTATATTAATACATTTGCAAATCAAGATGCGATGGTAGTTAATAATAGTTTGCTTACCAAACAAAAAGGACAACGAGGAAGACCAACATTAGAAGCAAAACGTCAATCTGAACTGAACCCAAAAAGGACTACAGAACAATTTTGGAAAGAAACATGCAGCATGCTGCCAGGTCGATTTCAGTTGCTCGACAAAGAAAAGCCTACTATTTTGCTTGACAATGCTGCAACAATAGATGCTTTTAAAAATGTATTGCTTGGCACACGCCTACTTCACTATCAACGTCCACTTAAAGGTTTAACTGTTATTTTAGGATGCAATAACAACACCATAGATATATCAGAATTTTTAAAATTATTACGATACTTCTTTAAAAAAACATCTGGACAAGTTATTGTTTGTCCAGTCGAACCACTACCAGGACATCAAGGCGAGCATGCTTGGGATGTAGAGAAAGTTACTAATGATATAAAAAGCATGAAAATAAAAGCAAAATCAGCAAAAAATTTTAAAGAAGCTTTTGAAACGGCACAAAAAACAGTTGACACTCGGTATGGTCTTGTCGTCATAACTGGATCTTCCTCAGTTGTAACTGAATATTGGAAATATAAAGGAATTAAAAAACTTTAATTTTATTTTCTTATACCACATGATTATGCCCCTTTTAATTTCAATCCTCCTTGGTATAAGTATAGGTTATTTTTATGGACTCTCTTTTGTCGCATCACAAAAGAGAGTTTTTGTTATATCTCAACATCATTCTAAAAAAAAATTCATTCTTTCTTTTTTCTTTGCTATTTGTCGTCTTCTATTATTAATCTGTTGTTTAAGCTTTTTATTGCGCTCTGAACTAATACATTCTATACTATTAATACTGTCTTTTATGGGGGCTTTTTGGTTCATTATATTTAACAAGAAGGTATACTTTCATGAAGGGAGTTGAACTTGGCGAAACAACGGTACTATCCCTTGCTCCTATTGTAGGGTATGAGCATCCTTTTCTTACCATCAATTCCACTTTTGTTATGCATACGTGGTTTGCAATTGCCCTTCTTTTTATAATACTCCTACCTGTGAAATGGATCCTAAATAATACACAAATTGGCCGTTTTTTAATTCTCTCTTTTATTAATTTTTTTATGGATCTTACGACACAAGCAACAAAAAACTTTTCATTCGGTCACTTTTCTTTTATTACTGCCCTTTTTTCCTTTATTCTTCTTTGCAATATTATTTCTGTTATTCCGTGGATAGAAGAACCTACACAAGATTTAAATATGACTCTTGCGTTAAGTATTGTTGCCTTTATTTATATTCAAGCAGTAACAATCAGAGCACATGGCATTAAAAATTATATTAAAGAATATTTTAGCCCATTTTTCATCATGTTCCCGCTTAACCTTGTTGGTAAATTCGCATCGATTATTTCTATTGCATTTCGTTTATTTGGCAATATATTTGGTAGTTCAATTATTACGCAAATATATTTTGGGGCTATACAAGGATCAATTATTACTGAATTATTAGGATTACTTACCGGATTAAATATTTTGTTGCTACTTTTTTTTACAATTTTTGAAGGTTTTTTACAAGCGTTTGTTTTTGCTATGCTCACCCTTACTTATCTTTCAATTGGATTAAAAACAGAAGAAGAAGGATAAAGGAGAGATTATATTATGCATGAAATAGCATTTATTCATTACACTGCCATTGCATTAATTGTTGGTATTAATTCAATTGGCGTTGGTCTTGGAGAAGGCTTCAGCAGCATAACTGCTTTAGAATCAATTAGTCGTCAACCAAATGCACGTCCTCATATCATTCGTACTGCTATTATTGGCATGGCATTGATTGAAACAGCTGCAATTATGGGGTTGCTTATTGCATTTCTTTTATTATTTGGCATACAACCTGAATTGCAAACTTGGTATTCCTCGTTAGCAGAAATTGGTATAGCTCTTGCTATTTGCTTGGTAGGATTTGTTATTGGTATTGTTTCCGCATGGCCAGTACAAGCAGCATGCCAAGCAATAACGCGACAACCTTTTTTTAGTCAACGCATTTTGGGGTTTATGGTTATGACGCAAGCACTTATTCAAACTCCTCTTGTTGCTGCGCTTATCATTGCATTATTCATTAAAATCCAGCTACCTGACATTGTCACCATCAGCGACAGTTGTCGCCTTATTGCAAGTGGTTTAACCATTGGACTTGGCAGTATTGGTCCTGCAATTGGCTTAGCATTATTTGCAAAAACTGCCGTTAATGGACTTGGGATTAACCGGGCTGCTTATAATAAATTATTCTCATTTACCTTAATTAGTGAAGCAATCATTGAAACACCCGTTATTTTTTCTCTTGTCGTTGCTATTATTTTATTATTTATTGTTCCAAAACCACAAACTGATAATACCGTTGCTTCTATTGCCTTTTTAGCAGCTGGATTATGTACTGGTATTGGAACGTTAGGACCCGGTATCAGCTCAGGAAAAACTGCTGCTGCTGCCTGTAAACAAATTGCACACAATCCAAAAATGCACAGTACATTATCGCGTTTTAGCATTTTTGCGCAAGGACTTATTGAAACCTGCGCAATTTACGCTATTCTTATTTCTCTTATGCTCATATTATTTGTTTAAATAGAAATAATTTTCTAACTAAAGAGAGATTTATGCACACAAGCCTTATGAAAGCAATTGGCAATACGCCATTAGTTCAAGTCAATTTTGATACCCCTACAACTATCTATGCCAAACTTGAATATTTAAACCCTGGCGGCAGTATTAAAGATCGTTCTGCATACTATATGATTGAGCAAGCAGAAAAAAATGGAGACCTTAAGCCTGGCTGGACAATTATTGATGCTTCATCAGGAAACCACGGCATTGCTATAGCAATGGTTGGCGCAGCAAAAGATTATCCTGTTATCATTACTGTTTCAGAAAAAATTAGCCAAGAAAAATTAAATACACTCAAAGCATATGGTGCGCATATTGTCACGTGTCCCGCAACACAATTTATAGAAGACCCGCAAAGTTATCATAGTCAGGCCGTTCAATTACATAAAAAAAATCCTCAATCATTCATGCCAAATCAATATTTCAATACGGTAAACACAGAAGCTCATTATTATTCATTAGGCCCTGAAATTTGGCAACAAACAAATGGCGCTGTAACTCATTTTTTTGCTGGTGCAGGTACCGGTGGCACTATTAGTGGAGCTGGTCGTTACTTAAAAGAAAAAAATCCTGCTATCAATGTTATTGCAGTTGATTCGGTTAATTCATTTCGCTCAACAAATGGTAACCCAAAACCCTACCAAGTTGAAGGAATGGGAATAGATTTTGATTCATCCGTCATTGACTACAATGTAATTGATGCTATTATTACCGTTTCTGATGATCAAGCACTCGGCATTCTCAAACCATTAGCACAAAAACATGGTTTATTAGTTGGTCCGAGTAGTGGTGCTGTTGCTTGGGCAGCAAAAGAATATACAAAAAATTGTAATACTAATACCGTAGCGGTTATGATTTTTGGTGATTCAGGACGCGCTTATTTAACCAAAAATTTCTATTAACATAAATAAATTATTTTATTTCTATTTACAAATTTGCAAACAATTTAATATACTACAAATGCCTAAATAAATTTAAAAAATAGGAAGTGTGTGAATAAACCAACGACTTTTTATCATAAAATTTTTGGCCTTCTTGGGCTAAGTTTTGTTATTATAGTACATGAATTTGGTCATTTTCTTGCTGCCAAATTATTTGGTGTTGGCACCCCTATTTTTTCTATTGGATTTGGTCCCAGACTTTTTGGTTACCAATTTGGAAAAACACTTTTTCAACTTGCTGCTATACCATTAGGGGGCTATGTCTCCATGAACCCAACTGAACTTGCCCTGCAACCATACAGCCATAAAATGATTATCATTCTTGCTGGTGTTTTTTTTAATGTTTTTTTTACTTATTTGGTTTTAGTCTACCTTGGGTGGCGAGACAACTATCAAACAATTCCTATTATTGACTCCTTTATTCCTAATTCACCAGCAGAAAAAGCCAATTTAGAAAAAAACGATGCAATCATTGCAGTAGATAATGAATCAATTGATGACGATATGTCATTATTATTAGAAACAATTGTCTCTTCGCCTGGTGAAACTATTTCTCTTACTATTGAGCGGAATAACAAAAAATCAATAATTCCAATTATAATTGGAACTGAACACCCAACACTTGGAAAAGGGGCGGGATGGCTTGGCATAAAATGGAAAACAGTTTTTGTAAAAAAAACATTATTACAAGCAATTGGAATTGGCTTTCATAAAATTATTCTGATTCTTGGAAATATTGGACAATTTACTGCTTCTCTTTTTAAAAAAAAAGGAGGACCACCCATTACTGGCCCACTTGGTATTATGGGCATTGCTGCAAAAAGCTTTGCAATAAGTCCTTTTTATTTTTTATTTGTCCTAGGCATTATTAGCATTAATGTAGCAATTTTTAATTTATTGCCAATTCCTTTTCTTGATGGTGGGCAAGCAGTCCGCTATACGATTGAGGCGGCTTTTGGTCCCCTTCCAGAATCAATTTTATATTATCTGACGTTATTTTTTTTATTGCTCTTCTTTTTGCTTATCATTTTTATCACGTTGAAAGATATCAATCGGTTGCGAAAACGAGGCTGACTCAAACAACAATTGTTGCCCAACTTTCACGATGTGCAATTGCTTTGTTTGTAGTTGTTCTTGTTTTTCTTGCCACCAAAGATGTAACCGATCAATTGGTTCAGTTAAGTGGTCAGTACCAAAAGGAAATGTTCCCCAATGCATTGGAATAAAATGTTGTGCACCAATATCCAAAAATGCTTGCCCTGCTTCTTCAGCACCAATATGTGCATGCTTCATCCATGATCGTGGCTCACAAGGGCCAACGGGAATAAGTCCAATATCTATAGTTGAAAAGGCATTTCCTATTGCTGAAAAATGACCCTCATAGGCTGTATCACCAGCAAAATAAATAGTATAATTATTACTTTCAATTAACCAACTCCCCCATAATGAACGATTTTTATCAAAGAGTCCTCGCTGTGACCAATGAGCAGCAGGCAAAAAAGTAAAACGAACTTCATTTTCCTTATTATTAGTTTTTTTCGTTATCTGCCACCACTCATGTTCTATTACTCCTTTAAATTTACGCCTATCAAACCAATAT
>JBAVPH010000114.1:0-4712 GCA_049692855.1 Candidatus Babeliales bacterium
GCTCAGAATCATATACTTCACGTGAAAGCTTTTTAATCTGCATAATATAAAAACTAAATAGCATGATTACAAGAACACTTGTCAATAAAAATGTCATGATAAGTTGTTTAATTAATAATGTATGATCAACAATTTGAAATTCATTACGACGAAAATTAAAATATTTTATGATTGGAGACGGTAATGCGACACTTAATGCGGTAGTGCAAGTATTTGCTATCATATGTTTACTCGCTAATTTAATTTCTTTATCTTGTATAATAAGCCCTGAATCAAAAATTTCCACCGAAACTTGCAATAGTGTTGATATGAAAGAAGACAAACCTTTTATTTGCCCGCCATCGCCAAGCAAGAAAATTTTATTAATGCTACTTTCTGGTGTTTGGACAATAAAAGAAGAAAAAGTAAAGTTAACAGTTTTCCAAAATTCTGTTAAAGTTTCTGTTACTGCTTGGGTATATTCAGGCCAATCTGTTTTTTCTAGGCCAAAGCGAATAATATAATCCATTGCTTCACTACGTGAAATATGCAATATATTACTCAACGTTATTGCGATATGTGAAATTCCTTGATTAATAGTGCGAATTAACCTCAATTGTCCATCAAATAAATAAGCAATACGGATTGATTGAAAACCAAAATCAATTAATACAACGCTCCCTCTCAATTGATTATAAATTGGTATCCTTTTATAGAGACTATACAAAGCAAAGAAATCAACAATGACTTTATCAACCAAAATTTTTGCTTGCCCAAAAATTTCTAAACAATGTACAATGTGTTTTTTTTGAACTGCTGCAACTAAAATTTCAGAACTTTTTTCTTCTGGAACTTGTTTTGTAATAATAAAATCAACAACAGCATCTTGCAATGGAAATGGCAATAATGGTTCGACTTCAAAATTAACTACCATCTCTATTTTTTCACGACTAAGAAAAGGAAGTTTGAGCTCTTTAAAAACTACTAATGAACTTGATAATGTTGTGTAAACCGCATCATAAGAACCAATTTGTTCAAAAATTATTCGCAATGCAGCAATTATCCGTTCATCATGGTTAGCTGCTGTTCCATTTTCTATCTTTTCTTCAATGCAACGCTCTATAGTAATTGTTTTACCGCGCATATAAACTAATACAGCATTTATATGTGTCTTGCCAATATCAATTCCAACTATTCGCTTGGAAAATAAATAATAATCACCAATTTTTTCGGGTAAAAATATTTCTTTAATCATGCACGTGGCTCATCTTTAGCTAAAAACTCAGTCAGCGATAGTTTTTTTCGTTTCTTACTTCTTATTTTTTCTCGTAATATTTGAGTATCGTTTGCTACTACAAGATCAACTTTAGGTAATTGTTTATTTTTTTGTTGCACTGGCTGAGGAGAATTTTTTTCATTTTTTTCCCGTTTACGGCCCCGTTTTTTATTTTTTAATCGTGGGCCTATTCCACGCTTAGTATCTTTTTTAATTTCACGCTCCAGCAAAAAATTTTCTGCTGTCTTTTCATGTCTTATATCATTTTCAAAAAAGAGCTTATGTATTGGATCACGATTTTGTGTTGCTTGATGCATAGAGTCAATTGTACCATAATAATCAGTAATACGTTCTTCAGTAAATTCATGCGCAACTCGTTCGGAATTGGCCTCTATAATACGACTTGAAACCAAAATAAGCAGGTTTTGTTTTTGTTCTGTCTTAGACTGATTTTTAAAAAGCCAACCAAGAATTGGTATATCCCCTAAAATAGGTGTTTTTGTTTGATTTTTTGTTATTCTACTTCTAATTAATCCACCCAGTGCAAGTACTTCTTTATTTGCTACAATAGTAGATGTTGTTATCTGTCTTATATTCTTTGCTGCATCTTGCAAATTAACTGTATCAATAAAGTCGTCAACTGTAACAACTAAATCTAAAACAATCATCCCATCAGAATTAATTTGTGGAGTAATCTTAATTTCAAGCTTTGCTTCATCGCTCCCAAAGGATTCAACTTCGCTGGTACCAACAATTGTTGCGGTACGTATTCGTCGCTCTTCCCCCAAATAGACAACTGCCGGTGTTTTATTTGTTGCAATTAAAAATGGATTAGAAATAACTTCTGTGTCAGCAAATGTTTGCAATGCCTGAAAAACTCCCCAGACACCAAATGCATCTTGCCCTAATGCTAAAATAGTATTACCAGCACCTACACCAACAACTGTTTTTAAAATATCTCCAAGTAATCGATTAACACCTTGCGTTGCTGAATCATTTTCTATAATTTTCGAGGTACCACCAAATAATCCGGATGTCTGAAATTCAACATTTTGACCAATTAAACCATCAACCCCATTAGGTTTTTTACTTCTCAATTGCGTACCTAGTTGTTTTTGATCAGTCGTGTTAATCCCTAAAATAAGTACTTCAATAGCGATTTGAGGTTGCGCCTCATCTAATTTTTCTATAATTGCTTTTGCTTTCAAATAATCCTCATAATATGCTTTGATAATTAAGCGATTTGTCTCCTTTTCTGCTACAAAAGACATTGGTCTTAAATATTTATCAATTCCGCGTACTCCACCACTTTTGCCTGCTTCAGAATCTTTCCCATATTGCGTAACATTATTCATAATATCAGCAACAGTAAGGGCATCTGCATATTTGAGCTGATAGGTATATAAGGGTGAATAAGGTTGGTCAAGTTCAACATCAATATTTTTTACAATAAAATCTTCAATTTTTTTTAATGCATCTTGTGGTCCTAAAAGAACAAGAGCATTTGTCCGTGGCTCAACAATCATACGAGTGCTTTCAGGAAAAAATAAAGAAGTCGGTTGTTTTTTGCTAAAAAATCGAGAAGTTCCACGATCAGCTGGTTGAATAAGACTATCATACAATTCTTTTACTTGCTTCGCATCTGCTCTTCTAAGTTTTAAAATAGACATTGATTGTGGCATACTTGTTTTATCAAGCTCAGTAACAATCTGCATTAATGTTTTAATGTTATATGCCTTATCCGTTAAAATAAATGCTTTATTTTCTTTTAACATAACTAATGATGATGCGCTACTACGCAATGGATCAATAACATTTTTAATTGCATCAACTGAACTATTTTGAATAAAATAAACATAGCGAATAATTTCATCATTTTCAGGTAGTTGTGTATAATCAACGCCAATAAATGCTGTTATTGGCGATTTTCTTGCCGTTGGAATAGTAGAAATTCGATACATTCGGGGATCAGACTGAGGCACCAATGCAAACCCAGCAATTTCTAAGAAGGTAACAAACAAGTTCCACGCTTCTTGCTTTGTCATTGGTTCTTGTGTCTTGAATGATATTTTATTTCCTTTAATTTGCTTACGCCCCTGCGCAAGAGGTTGAATTGCATCATCAGAAATAAAGGTCACTTCAAAAATATCTTCCACTTGCTTAATAAAATTTTGCAAATCTGCATTTTCAAAATTAAGTTCAATAATTTTTTCTTCTTTTTCCTCTGATTTTTTTTGCTTTTTCTGTTCCTCTATATTATCACGCTGATTATTCACAACTATATCAATATTAGGAACTATTGGGGCTTTATCTTCTGCTTCTTCTTTTTTTACCAAAAACTGCTCTTGCTTGCTCTCATTTTCTCCATTTATTAATCGCTCTTGAACAATTGCAACTGGCTCTTTAGCATTAATACTCGCAATAGAATCAAATTTGCTTGCCTCATTTAATGCTAAATTATCAGTAATTATTTCGCGATTATTTTTTATTTTTTTATTTTTATATCGCTTTATTCCCCTCGATTGAATCGAAAAGAATGTACAGAATAAAAAAATTAAAAGAAAATTTAATTTATTATTATTCATAACTCAACTCAATAGTAACACTTTACTGAAGTGCCTTCCCCTTCTCAAACATATTAGCTCGTTCCCGTGCACGGATCTCTTTCATTGTTGGCGCAAACTTCTGTTTTTGCCTTAAAATTTCTTCTCTCTGTTCTTTTTGCAATGGTTTTATTATAGGTGAAACTTGAGTAAATGGTGCCTCTTTTATATATCCTTGCTTATCAACATCAAGTTCTTGCAATGTATATTTTAACACTTTTTTCTGTTTATTTCTTAACAATTCTACCGTAATAACCTCATGTAACGGCAATGTGATAATATTATTATAAATTTCAAGTCTGTTTTTTGTATCCGTTGCTGGGATATCATTAATTGTTAATATTATATCCCCTGATTGTAAACCAAGGTAAACGCCTACTGATTTTGGCATTAATGCTCCTACGCGACAACCTATGCTTTTTCCTTTTTGATATGCAGTCGTCAAGCCTAATACCTCAATAAGCTGTGCTAAATTTGTAATACGGAAAATAAATTCTTTTGGATCTACAAGATAATTATCATCACTCACTTTTTTAATTGCACTATCCCAACCATCAAAAATTGCAAATGCTCGATCAAATTTTGCATCTTGCTCTCTTAAATATAATACTTCCTGTTGCCCATTTGATCGTAAAAAAATAACTTTATTTCTAAAAATTCTAATTAACTGTGCATCTTCTATATTGTCACCAACTTTGTACATATCCTCTCTTTTTGTTTTATTATCAGAAATAATAGCTCTATTTTTAGTATCATTTGTGCTTATTACAACAATTCCTTTAAGTGTTATATCCAGTGGTTCCAAAAATTCCGGAATAATTTCTGTCGGCATTGTTGTTACTCGTGAAGAAGGG
>JBAVPH010000115.1:0-4431 GCA_049692855.1 Candidatus Babeliales bacterium
GATCACAAGGGGCAGCTTCTCTTTATCAATTTGCTCAAAAATTAACAATAATAAATATCCCTTTTCATCTTATTATTATTTGCGGAAAAAATGATTTTATTCATAAAAAAATACATGATATATCATTTCCGATGCATATTACGACAACTATCATTGGTTTTACAAATCGCATTGATGATTTGCTAACCATTACCGATTTATTCATTACTAAGTCTGGAGGTGCAAGTGTATGTGAAGCAATATATATGAATGTACCCCTCTTGTTGGATGCGACTTCTACCATCTTAAAGTGGGAGCAATTCAATCAACATTTTATTGTTAAAAACAAGTTTGGTGAAATTATTATGCATTATAATGATCTTCCAGACCTTGTTACAAAATATTTGGCAAATAAAGAACTTTTAGCAACAATAAAAAATAATATCGCCTCTTATAAGAAAAAAAATGGGGGGATAGAAACTAAAAAATTAATAGATCAGATATTCCATTCACAATAAAAACCAAAAAAAATAAGGCGGAATTTATTCCGCCTTACCAATTTTTCTTAACTATATATCATTCGTACTTCAACACGACGATTTGGCCATTGTTCTTCGCGAGAACCGGTAATTTTTTCGCCATCTACAATCGCTGGTGCATCCTGACCACGTCCAACAATTTTAATATTGTTGCGATCTATTCCAGCATCAACAAATCTATCAGCAATTTTTTTTGCACGTTTTTCAGACAATGCTAAGTTATAAGCAGGAGAACCGGCTGCGTGACATGAATGCCCTTCAATGACAATTGTCGGTTCAATTCCTGTTTTTTGTGATACCTTTAATTCTTCTTTGGTTTGTCCAATATCATAAGCAACGCTCTCTGCTTGCTCAGCATGAACTTCATCGCTATCCCAGCTAAAATATATCGCCTTAAATTCTTCTTCATCATTTTCCTTAACTGCCGCATCCACCCATGAAAATTTTTCTAATGCTTGTTCTTTTTCTTCTGTTTCTGCATTCATTGCAATAGAAAGTTCTTCTGATGATTCAAATTCTCCTATTTCCTCATCAAAGAAACTACGCACAGTATCAGAGTCATTGTCATTTAAGGCAATGTTTGTTTCTTCTTCATTTGTTCCATCTTGTGCTAATGGAATATCAATAGATGAAAAAACATCAACTTCATTTTGCATAGCTATTTTTTGGGGTTCATTTTTCATTTTGGATTTTTTACGCCAACACCCAGGCAAACTAATAAGCATAGCAAGGGTCAAAAAAATGCATTTTTTCATCTTTTCCTCTCAGGTTATTTCTATAAGGTAATTCATTATTTATTTTAAGATTCATTTCAAATTTATACTTGATTCATCAAAATTTAGCATATTTTATATCAATTTTCTACTCATTTTTTAAGAGATTCGATATATTAAAGAAAAGGATTTTAATATCAAGCATTAAAAAGAGGATGAAAAAGGGGAAAATTAGTTATTATTTATATTTTGTGGATATTGAATAAATGAAAAAAATTTTAATCAACCATGAGCCATGGCAAATACGTATAGCAATTACACGCAATGAAGAATTGCAAAATATTTATTTTTCAACATATGTACTCCAAACATTAGAGCGAGCTTTTTTTAAAGGAACGGTCATCAAGGTTTTACCTGGAATTCAGACTGCTTTTGTTGATATTGGGCAGGAAAAAGCTGGATTCCTTCATATTTCAGAAATTGACCGAGAACTTGCTATTCAAGCAATGAGCAATTACGTTCAAGTTGACGATGATGAAGAAAAAGAATATGAAAAAAAATTACGAGCAAAACGTGATATCAGTAAAATATTAAAAGAAGGAGATCCAATTCTTGTGCAAGTAAGCAAAGAGCCAATGTATGAAAAAGGGGCTAAGCTTACTACATGCTTCACTATTCCTGGAAGATTTTTAGTATTAATGCCAAATATTCCTCGAATTGGTGTTTCAAAAAAAATTGAAGACAGAGAAGAACGAATTCGACTTAAAAATATTATCAAAAATTATTTACCCACTGGGATGGGAGTTATTATTCGTACTACTTCAGAAGGAAGAGGCGAAAAAGCACTACTTAAAGATCTTACTTATTTAGTAAAAGAATGGCGCACTATTGCCGCAGCATTTGATAAGGCAAAACCACAAGAAAAAATACATGAAGATCTTGATCTTTCATTACAAATAGTTCGTGATCACCTTGATGATGATGTTGAAGCAGTTATTACTGATAATAAAAAAAACCAGGCAAGTATCTATAGATTTGTTAAAAAGATAGCACCAGAGTATACACAAAAAATTAAATTATATGATGGCACACCTAACATTTTTGAATTTTATAATATCGAAAAACAAATTGAGCAAGGGCTTGAGCAAAAAGCATTTTTAAGATCAGGTGGTTCATTAATTATTGAAACAACTGAAGCAATGACCGTAATTGATGTCAATACAAGTAAATTTACTGGAAAAACAAATCTCGAAGAAACTATTTTTAAGACTAATATGGAAGCCGCTGAGGAAGTCGTTCGCCAATTAAAACTTCGCAATATTGGGGGCCTTATTGTCATTGATTTTATAGATATGGCTATACCAGCAAATCGTCAAAAACTATTTCAGTTTTTTGAAAAAATATTACGCGAAAGAGATAAGTTTCAATCAGTTGTTCTTAAAATTTCTGAATTTGGCATCGTGCAAATGACACGAAAACGATCTGGCAAAACATTAATTCAACAATTAACAAGCCGTTGCCCTACCTGCAAGGGGCTCGGATTCATTAGATCAATTCAAGCTGAAAGCCATACCGTATTGCGTCATTTAAAACAAGATTTACTAACTAAAAAAATTGAAAAACAAATTGCTTTTGTTGTCCCACCTCATATATTCGATTATATTACTTCAGCCGAATATAATGCCATTTTAAGCCTTGAAAAATCCTTTAATTGCAAAATTACTTTAGTAAGTGAAAGTAGCCTTGGAGCAGCAGAATACAAAATTAAAATAAAATGATATAATTACGAATTAAAAAATACTTCGCTATTATCGATTTATTAGGAATTAAACAGTGACACAGTCTATTTCTATTTTAGATAAATATCCAGAATACGAAGCAAATATAGGCATAGAAGTTCATGTGCAATTAACAACAAAAAGCAAAATATTTTGTTCATGCACGAATAAAGTGGCTAAAGATCCCAATGTCAATATTTGTAATATTTGCGCAGGTTATCCAGGCGTACTTCCTGTACTCAATAAACAAGCAGTTGAATATGGCATCTTCGCTGGGCTAGCTACCAATTGTACTATTGAAAAACAATCTTTTTTTGATCGAAAACATTATTTTTACCCCGATTTGCCAAAAAATTATCAAATTACACAACAGTTTCGACCAATCTGCACTGATGGTTTTGTTCCAATTAGGCTTGAAAATGATTCGATCAAAAAAATTAATTTAATACGAATTCATATTGAAGAAGATGCCGGGAAAAATATTCATTCTGATTATAGCAATGAAAGTTTTGTTGATTTAAATCGCGCCGGCACTCCTTTGTTAGAAATTGTTAGTCATCCAGATATTGCAAATGCTTATGAAGCAAAAGCATATCTTAAAATGCTTCGATCTATTGTCCAATATTTAGGTATTTGTAGTGGCAACATGCAGGAGGGAGCATTTCGCGCTGATACTAATATATCGGTTCGTAAAAAAAATGAAAAAAAGCTGGGTTCTAAATGTGAACTTAAAAATATAAACTCATTTAAGTTCATTGGTGATGCAATAGAATATGAACTTGAACGTCAAATAACTACTCTTAAAGAAGGTGGGGCCATTCGGCAAGAAACGCGCTTATGGGATACAAAAAGCAAGCGTACCGTCGTTATGCGAGTAAAAGAAGAGACTGCTGATTACCGCTTCTTTCAAGATCCCGATCTCCCTATTATTGAGATTGAGGGAAAATGGGTTGAACAAGTAAAGAAAAATTTGCCAGAATTACCACTCGAAAAATTTAAAAGATTTTGTGCAGAAAAAAAATTGGGCCCTTATGAAGCAGCAATTCTCATTGATGATATTATGCTTGCTGATTATTTTGATCAAGCATCGCAATATAGCACGAGCAAAAATCTTATAAATTGGATTTTACGTGACTTAATGGGCTACTTAAAAGAAAATAAAATTTCACTTCCCGCATGTAAAGTTACCCCACAAAAATTAGCAGAGCTTGTTGACCTGCTTGATAATAATATTATTAACAATCATACAGCAAAAGAAATATTTACTATCATTGCGCAAACAGATAAAACACCAAAAGAAATTGTAAAAGAAAAAGGATTAGAACAAATTGGATCACCTGAAGAACTAGAGAAAATGATCAAAGAAATTATAAATGCATATCCAAATCAAGTTGAACAATTTAGAAATGGTAAGGATAAGTT
>JBAVPH010000116.1:0-7629 GCA_049692855.1 Candidatus Babeliales bacterium
CTTAATTTCTTTGTCAATGGCAAAAAAGCTGCTTTAATTGGTGCAATGCGGGGATTTAATTTTAATATAACCCGTTCTTGTCCGCCAAGAGAATCTTCATCATACGCATCGAATAATAAACTTAAAAAGAGACGATCAACACCAACTGAACATTCAATAATATCTGGGATATACGATATTTTAGTTTCTTCATCATAAACTGATAAATCTTTTCCTGATTCCTTACTATGTTGCGTCAGATCAAAGGTTCCACGGTGAGCAATTCCTTCAAGTTCTTTCCAGCCGAATGGAAATTCATATTCAACATCAATGCATCGAGTAGAATAATGAGCCAGTTCATCTTTACCATGCTCATGGAACCGGAGATTACCTTTTTTTATGCCAATAGCTTGATAATAAGCAAACCGTTCATTGCACCAGAAAGTAAAAAATCGTTCTACATCTTCTTTTTTGCAAAACCATTCAAGCTCCATTTGCTCAAATTCGCGGACACGAAATAAAAATTGCTTTGGTGTAATTTCATTACGGAATGCTTTTCCAATTTGTGCAATACCAAAAGGTATTTTTACTCGATTGCTTGCGAGCACATTTTTAAAATTAATGAAAATAGCTTGTGCTGTTTCTGGACGTAAATAAGCAGCTGAGCTTTGATTTTCAAGTGCGCCAACATTTGTTTTAAACATCATGTTGAATTGTCGAACTGACGTCCAAGCACGTTTGCCACAATGAGGACATGGTTTTTCTATGTCTAATTCATCGGCTCTAAAGCGGCGCTTACAATTAGTACAATCAATCATTGGATCATGAAAATGCTCAATATGACCAGATGCTTGCCAGACAGCACGTGGTCCAAGAATAGCCCCTTCAAGAAAAAGAATAGATTCTCCTGTTGCCATCATTGAAGAGGTCCAACTATTGCGGATATTGTTTTTCATTAAAACACCGAGCGGGCCAAAATCATAAACACCATTTAACCCCCCATAAATATCAGCTGATTGGTAAACAAAACCACGTCGCTTGCAGAGGGAAACTATTTTTTCTAAAGTTGCTTTTGTTGAAGCCATCAGAAGAACTCCTTAATTACTTAATCTTAAAAACAAGACTTTATTTATGGTAGTAGTTTAGCATTAATTTGACAACTTCTTTATTTTTTAAAAAGTTACTAGCTTTTAATCTTATTGGAAAATAAATTAATTTATTTAAAAATTGCAATTGAGAAAATTTATTTATTATTATTGAAGTTAATAGAATAAAAGAATTTTTAAAAAAGGTAAAAAACAATGAATAAGAAGACTATTTTTGCTTTGGGAATAATATGGAGTGGAATTATACTGCAAGCAGGAGATTTTACTATTTTACCAATGCCAACAGAAAACACTGATTTGTGGCCAATAATTCAAAAAGCACAGGAGCGATTTTTTGGTGATGCTAATGTGTTTGAAAAAAACTTATCTGATAATGAAAACAGGCAACAAAAACGTTATTGGGAGCAAGCATTGACTAATTTACAAAGTTATGTTTCACGCAATGCAAAAGGATTTTTAAATATTGCGCAGTTAGCAAAAAAAGTTGGTTTTATTCTTGCTTCTACTGTTACTACTGGTTGTGAGCAAGTTTTTAGTGATGTTGCTAATAAAAGAAAAACACAACAATCTGCTGCTTATCAACAACTAGAAAACAATATCCTCGATTTATTACGCAGAAAAAAAGAGTTACAAAATTACAAAATTGGGCTTCAAAAAAGCATGACTATTCAGGTTTTACCTGTTACGCAAGTAAAAAGTTTGCTTCAAAAAGTATTACCTTTTCTTGAAAATACAATAGAAAAAGTAGTATTTGATTTTGTTAAAGAGAGTCAAATATATGGATTTTCACCCAATTCAATGATTATGAAGCAAATAAAAAATTCTGCAATTTTAACTAAAGGAGAGTCAATGTCCTCATATTTACAATAAAAATATAATTATATCTATATTTGATAAAGATATTTAAATTAAAATATTGCAATTTGGAGTAATTATTTATTATTATTAATATTAAGGGATTAAATGAATTTTATTTAAAAAAGGGAATTAAAAATGAAAACATATAAAAAAGGCCTCATTTTAGTAGGATTGGCAATAGTAAGCACCACGGTTAAGCCGCTTATGTTTCAAAAGGAAATAAGTACAGAAGAGATTTCAAGTGAACTAGATAGTTTGTACAATGGCATTGCTGAACATAATATAAGTAAAAATCAGGCAACGCAGACATTAGGAGGATTAAGAAAGTATGTCCAAAAAAATGGACAGGGAAATGAGAAGCTTTTAAATGCTTCTGAAGCAATTGCTGATCTTACCGATGATTTAGTTACTGGTTATATGACTGGATGGGGGGCAGTAAGTCCAGATTTTAACAGGCATGTGCGCAATGTTGAAGATGCTATAGAGGTATTAAAAAATGATCCATGGTGGTTTGGTAAAAAAAGAGAAGTACGAGCAGTACTCTTAAATGTAGGGGAGCGTGTTTTATCACTCATGCCGAAAACAAAAGATGTATATGGTAGCAAACAAGAAGTAACAATTGAAAAATATCAATAGTTGCTGATTTAACTAGATTTTTTAAGGATGTGATAATGAAAGTAAATAAAAAAGGTATTTTTTTATTAAGTATCGTTTTACTTATGGGAGAATGTTTCGCTGGCAATGTTAAATCAAAAAAAAGGGTAAGATTTGCCGATGAAGAAGAAGAAAGGGTTGCTGAAGGAAAACTAAAAGAAGAAGAGCAAAGAGGAAAACTAAAAGAAGAAGAACAAAAAATAGCAAAAAAAATGAAATCTTGGTTTGAACCACAAGTTGAAGAGTCAGCTTATATTATGCCAAATGCAGAAGAAAGGTTTGGTGCACGATTTGGCCAAAGTCAGGCAGAAATAGTAAATGAGGTAATGTTTGTGAATGAGAAAGTTTTTGCTCCTTATTGGGTAAATGGTAATTTTGAAGACATTGGTCCTTGGATTGGCGCTCTGCAAGATTTAGAAACTTATGTTGCGGAAAATGCGCCGCGTAATGAAGCGCTAAAAATTGCTGCTGCTAAAATAAGAGAAATAGGTCTTGGTTTGCCACAAAAAATACAATTTATGGAAAATTTGTCCCAAGTTAAAAAAAGCCTACAAAATATAGAAAATAAAATTAAAACTGAATATCTGTGGGGATGGGGAGCAGAAAAAAGAGAAGAAGTGCGAAATGTACTTGAGGGAGTGATAAGGATGTTAATGATAAACATAGATAACGCTTTAAAGATGTTTCAAAGCTAGGATAATCATGAAAATAAACAAAGTATCTAAAAAAATAATTATAATGTTGAGTGGCATTTTCTTAGTAAGTACTAATATTTCTGCTGCTGAAAATGAAGATGTTCTTTTACAAAGTATTTTTAATGCACATGCAGTAGTTTTTGGAGTAGAGAATGTTTTTTCACAATAACTTTATTTTGCTTCGTGGAACGAAGTGTTTAAAAAAATAGCCATTTTTGTAAATGAAAATTCTGGTGGAAATAAGAAACTTTGGAAAGCATTTAGCACGTGTCAAAAAGTAAGTGAAACCATTAGAACTATCATTAAACATGCACGAGCAGTTTCAGCTGCCCCCGCTCCTAACTTATATCCATTAGAACGAGCAGAATCAAAAAATTATCAAATAACAATAACCAAAAATATTCAACGGTTAGAAGAAATAAGCAAGCCAAATTTAGAAGAACAAAAAAATATACTTGAAAATACTACTTTTTATCTGAGTGCAGCAAAGAAAAATAGTGTGAAAAATCTGCTTTTAAATTTAATAAGTGTACTTGAATTTACCATAGATAAAGTAGTAAATGATTACAATAGATTATGGGCAGAAAGTTTATAAAACTTAAGTTTTACTAGAGTAGAAAATGAAAAAAATAAAATTTGTACCCATTTTTTTTTGCTTATTGTTCATACATATTGCTGATGCCAAGGAAAAAGGTGAATTATTACAGCAAATAAAAACAATAGAAGAAAAAGTTTTTCCTCGTGGCAATTTATTTGATCAACGCCTTGATAACATTGACTTGTGGAACAATTTGACAAGAAACATACAAGAATATATTAATGTGGCTGAAAATAAAAAGTTGAATAATATGTTTATACAATCTGAACGGATTGCACAAAACTTAATCAGTACAATGCAGTGGGTTCGCCTTCGGGTTTTATCTCTTTCTATGAGTTCAGGAAAAGTCTACTCTAATTATTTATTAGCAAAAAATAGAATTAACAAATTAAAAGAAAATAAGGAAGAATTAGATAGGAATATAAAAGAACTTAAAAAAATGAAATTAATGGGAAGTCAAGTAATTTTACAGTTTATTTTGCTTCTGGAGCGTCTTATCGATAGAGCCGTCATTGATTTGCAAGTTGTAGGTAAAAAATTGCGGCCAAGCGCACTCTTTTCTTCTGGGTAATATTACTTTTCTGCAGTAGGCATTAATCAAAAGACAAATTTTATAACTCTTAAAAAACTAATATTGTTATAAACAAATTGTTATCATAATTAAGATAGAATATAATCTTAAATACTTTTGCATGTCTTATTAAAGGAGAAGGAATATGAGAGTCTTTAACAATTTTTTTTGGCCAACCATATTATTAGTATTAATTAAGGGGATGTTGTTAGCAGGGGACCGAGAGCTCGTATTGCTTACTGGTATTCATACCAAGGTTTTTAGTAGAGAAAATTTATTTGAAAAAGAAAATAAAGAAATTAGCAAGTGGTCTGACTTATTAGAGCACTTAAAGACTTTTGTTGATCAAAATTCAGCCCATAATGAGAGGCTTATGAATGCATTTGATTTGTGTAATCAAGTAAGTTTGCATCTTACTAGCGTATTGCAATTAGGCTATAGTTCCGTTTTTGCAGATACAAAAACTCCCACTAAAAGGACTGTTGATAATGTGAGAAAGAGTATTAAAAAATTGAAAAAGGAAAAAATGAATTTAACCCATATGGAAACTGATCTTAAAAATACTCATTATTTTTTCACAAAAAAAAAAGAAGTAAAAGAAGTATTATTACGACTATTTTTGACACTTGATCTTACTATAGATAAATTAAACAATGATTTTGAAAAACAAAAAAAAGCAAAGATCACAAGAAAGGAGCAAAGATCGCAAAAAAGAAAAAATAGACTTTTTGCTTCTCTGTTGAATTGATATCGATTGTCAAAGATAACTAAAAATTATGAACTATTTTGAATAGCTCAATAAAAAATTTTGTTTTGTGTAGGGATAGAGATTGTCTGAGCTTCGCTGGTTTTTATTTCTAATTCCGATACACTGGAAAAAATATGAACAATACAGAATTGTATTAAAAATAGCGACTATAGCGTAATTTAAGTTGAGGTCAATATTTCATGAGCAAGCAGAATTTACTTGTTACCGGTTTTTTCTTTTTTATCATTATTTTTTTTAGTGTTGGTGGTTTTCTTCTTTTTAAACGGCAAATAAAGTTGGAAGAAAAATTACTTATGAATCGAGATTTTTTACCAGTTGGAATGACAACAGATTTGTCGGGAGGAAAGCCAAAAGTAATTGAAAAAATTGTATCAACAGCTCAGTTATGGCGTCCAGTACAAGAAAAAGTTCGTGACACGGTGATTCAAGTTTTTACACAAGTGGCGGGAATTGATTTGCTGCAACCATACAAACCACCGATGCAGGGCGCATCTTGTGGGAGTGGCTTTTTTATCAATGAGCAAGGTGATTTGATTACTAATGCGCATGTTGTTAATCAGGCAAAATCTGTCTGGATCCAGATTCCTTCATTAGGGAAGCGAATTATTGATGTTGAAGTAGTTGGTATTAGTCCGGAGCGTGATTTAGCATTGTTACGTGTAACATCTGAAATGTTGAACACTATTCGTACGGAGCTTGGGAGTATCCCTTATTTATCATTTGGTGATTCTGATTTAGTACGCCGTTCTGATGAAGCATTAGCGCTTGGCTATCCACTGGGACAACAATCACTCAAAAGTACAACGGGTGTAATTAGTGGAAGAGAGCATCATTTAATTCAAACGAGTGCTCCCATTAATCCAGGAAGTTCTGGGGGACCGCTTTTGAATGCGAAAGGTGAAGTTATTGGTATTAATTCAGCAGGAATAACTCAAGCACAGAATGTTGGTTATGCTATTCCAATTAACGATTTAAAAATTGTTCTTCCTGATTTATATAAAGTTAAAGTATTGCGAAAACCATTTATGGGAATGTTGTCTAATAATGGTACTGAAGCACTAACTGAGTATTTACAAAATCCATGCCCGGGGGGTTGTTATGTTGTGGAAGTTCTTAAAGGAAGTACGTTTGATACCGCAGGAATTCGTCGGGGAGATATGATTTATGAAATTAATGGATATTCGGTTGATATTTTTGGTGAAATGAGTGTACCGTGGAGTGAAGATAAAGTTTCTATTACTGATTATGCTTCACGGCTTTCTATCGGAGAAAATTTAAACCTTGTTATTTATCGTAATGGTGAACGGAAAGAGTTGTCAGTGAACTTTACTGCTGCAACGTTACCAGCAATGCGGAAAATATATCCTGGCTATGAAGAAATTGATTATGAAATATTTGCTGGTATGGTGGTGATGGAATTAACGCTTAATCATATTCAATTGTTAGGTGATATTGCGTCTGGTCTTTCAAAATACGCAGAATTAAAAAATCAAGCAGAGCAAGCACTTGTTATTACACATGTTTTCCCTAATTCTCAACTCTTTAGGTCACGAACATTAATACCAGGCACAACCATCAATGAAGTAAATGGAATGCCAGTAAAAACATTAGATGATTTTAGGCAGGCGCTGAGAAAAGGTATTGGTAATCAATTTTTGACTATTCTCGCTTCTGATAATGTCAGTAGGGCGTCAGATAATGTTTTTGTTGTTTTACGAATGAATAAAGTGCTTGAAGAAGAGCAGCGGCTTTCACAAGATTATAAGTATGCAATGACAAATACAGCAAAAGAATTATTGCATATTGCTGATGCTCAAAAAGCAATAAGTACTTAAATAACAACCTAAAAACTAGATCCTTCGATACACTGCACTTCGCGTAGTACTCAGGACGAACGCGTTTGTTAGTAACTGTTTTTTTAACATGCATATATTCGACGAAGTTTAGATTAAGGTGAACCGCATTGATATCCTTTGATAATAATTTCTTTTGCAAAACATGTGTTAGATTTTAAGTATTACAAATTTTCTTAATTATTTTTTTGCGTAACGCATTAAAAATGGTAATACTGAGTCAGGAGTTAATGAAATAGCTTTAATTTTTTGATTAACTAAGAATTGGGCAAAATCAGGAAAATCTGAAGGTCCTTGTCCACAAATACCAACATAGGTATCTAATTTGTTTGCTGTTTTGATAATTGCTGCGAGCATACTTTTTATTGCTGGGTCTTGCTCATTAGCTAAGGAAGCAAGAATTTCAGAATCGCGATCAACTCCCAATGTCAGTTGGGTAAGATCATTTGAGCCGATAGAAAATCCATCAAAATATTTGTGAAATTCTTTTATTAAAATAACATTGGATGGAATTTCACACATCATAATCACTTCTAGGCCATCTAT
>JBAVPH010000117.1:0-16797 GCA_049692855.1 Candidatus Babeliales bacterium
CCTTTTTCGATTAATATTTTTTTAGAGACAGTCTCTCCTTCATTAAATATTTTATCAAGATGTTTAAGATTAACAATTTCAATTACTTTTTTAAAACGGGCATTTGTAAAACCACGTTTAGGTAATCGGCGATGCAATGGCATTTGCCCTCCTTCAAAAGCAGGTGCAATTCCGCCACCAGAACGAGCTTTTTGTCCTTTATGCCCTTTACCTGAAGTCCCGCCTCTGCTTCCACCACGGCCAACTCTTTTTCGTTTTTTCCCTAATGGCACCAAATTTTCTAATCGAAACATTATGTACCTTTTACTATTTCTTTAATGGTTTTTCCTCTTAACTTAGCCAAATAATCTGCAGAACGCAGTTTTGCTAATGCATTTAATGTTGCTTTGGCAACATTTTGTTGGCAAGTAGTTGATCCCAAAGATTTTGTTAAAATATCTTCAACGCCAACTGCATCCAATATTGACCGTACTGCACCACCAGCAATATTACCGGTTCCTTTTGAAGCAGGATGAATAATTACTTTTGCTGCCCCATGCTTTCCATGCACACTGTAAGGAATAGTTGAAGCACGCAAGCAAACATTAATAAAATTTTTGCGAGCTTTACTCGTAGCTTTTGCAATAGCCAACGAAACTTCACGACTTTTACCAAGTCCAATCCCAATATCACCTTTTTTATTACCGGAAGCAACACATGCTGTAAAAGAAAAACGCTTCCCTCCTTTGGTAACCTTTGTTACTCGTTTAACACTAATAACATGATCAACAAAATCGTTTTCTTTTCCTGCTGTTCTTTTTCTATTTTCTTTATTTACAACCATATTATTTTATCCTATTGAGTAGCCTTACTATTAAAACTTAATACCGCCTTCTCTTAACCCATCTGCAAGAGATTTTACTCTTCCGTGATAATGAAAACGTCCTCTATCAAATATAACGGCCTCAATATTTTTTTCTTTTGCTCGTTTAGCAAGTTCAGCCCCAATAGTATGCGCTATTGTTTTTTTATCACCATTAACATCTTTTAATTCTAATGAAGAACAGGACGCGAGCGTATGGCCAGTAACATCATCTATAATTTGTGCATAAATGTATTTTAAACTTCTAAATACACTTACTCGCGGCGCTCCATATTTTTTTAAACCATGTCGCACTCGCAATGCTCGCCGTTTTGCTCGAATTCTATCTTTTTTATTTACTGACACACTTTATCCTAATTAACTAAATTAAGCTGCCTTTGTTTTTCCTGCTTTACGCCTAATTTCTTGATTCTCTAATTTTATACCAGTACCTTTATATGGTTCCGGCTCTCGCAATGATTGAATATCACTACAAATTTTACCCATTAAAAATTTATTAAAAGACTTTACTGTTAATTTTTTACCAGATTTATCTATTTCTACTGAAACTCCCTCTGGTAATTCAAAATCAATTTTATGGCTATAACCTAAGCTAAATTCTAAATTTTTTCCTACTTTTGTTGCTTTATAACCAAGACCATTAATTTCAAGTTTTTGAACAAATTCTTGTGCTGCCCCTCTTATTTTGTTTGCAAGCAACGCACGATGCAAACCCCAAATTCGATTAACTTGTCTTTTCATTTTTTTTGACATCGCTGCATAGTCTTTTACTGGAGTAAGCGTAAGCTTTTTGTCTTCAACAACTGCTTTCAAGTCTTCAGGTAATTTATATGTCCCCGTTGCATATGGTCCTTTATAATCTATTGTTTTTCCAGCAATTTCAACCTGCACACCATCAAGATTAATTGGTCTTCTACCGATTTTTGACATACTAAGTTCCCTTTACCAAACAGTACATATTATTTCTCCCCCAACATTAAGCTGTTTTGCTTTTTGATGAGAAATAACACCACGACTTGTACTTACTATTGAAAGACCCAATCCACCAATAACTGGTTTTATATCTTTTGCTCCTGTATAAAACCGTCTTCCAAGCTTACTTACTCTTTTTATTTCATGTATAACTGATTCACCATCTACATATTTCAAAAATAATTTCAATTCTTTTTGAGGGTCCTTATCGTCTAGTACGACAACATCCTTAACAAAACCCTCATTTTTTAAAATTTGTGCTATAGCAAATTTTATTTTTGAATAAGGAACAACAATAATAGGTTTAGATATCATTGTTGCATTGCGAATAACAGTTAAAAAATCACCTATTGAATCAACAGACATCTCTTTTTCCTTAACAATTTACCAACTTGCTTTTTTAATACCAGGAAAAAATCCTTCTAAAGCATTTTTTCTAAAACAAATACGGCATAACATAAACAAACGCATATATCCACGTGGCCTTCCACAAATTGAGCAACGGTTATATTTTTGTACTGAAAATTTTGGTTTTTTTTTCGCTTTTTCAATTAATGATTTTTTGGCCATTATATCCTTTCAATATTATTTAATCTTATGTTTTTTTAAATGGTGCATTAAAAGATTCTAACAATGCGCGGCCCTCTTCATCATTTTTTGCTGTTGTCTGAATAGTAATATTGCAACCATATATTTTTTTGCCAACATCATATTCAACTTCAGGAAACACAATCCAGTCTTTTATACCCAAGTTATAATTACCATGCCCATCAAACCGAGAAGATAATCCTTGAAAATCTCGAACTTTTGGCAATGCTAAACTTATTAACCTGTCTAAAAATTCATACATTTTTTTTCGACGTAATGTGACCATTACACCAATCGGCATTCCTTTTCTCATTTTAAAACCAGCAATAGATTTACGTGCCAATTTTTTTACCGGTCGTTGACCAGCAATTAACGCAATAGTATTGGCTACCAATGATAAAATTTTATTATCATTGATCGCTTCTTTAACGCCAACATTCAAAACAATTTTTGAAATTTTTGGAACTTGCATTATATTTTTCAATTTTAATTGCTTTTTTAATGCAGGACGAACTTCAGTTACATATAATTCTTCTAATCGTGGTTTTTTCATAATATTACATCCAACCCAACATCATTCAAAAAATTTTTTTACAGCGGTTACAAATACGTACTCTCTTTTTTTCATCAGTCATTTTAGTATTAACGCGAGAAGGCTTTTTACATTCCGTACATACAGGCATCACATTTGACAAATTAACAAAACCTTCTTCTTTTTTTATACCTGCTGCTTCCCCTGCTCTCCGCGCTTTAATATGCCTCGTCACTAACGCTACGCCTTTAACTAAAACTTTATTTTTTTTTCTTGAAATTTCAACAACCTCGCCTTGCTTACCCTTATCTCTACCAGTTAAAACAACGATAGTGTCATTTTTTTTTACTCGTGCCACCATAATTATACCCCTTTATAAAACTTCTGGCGCTAAAGAAGCTAATTTTATAAAACCTTTTGCTCGTAATTCACGGGCAACAGGACCAAAAATTCGCGTCCCAATTAATTCATCATCTTTAATAATTACTGCTGCATTATCACCAAACCGAATATAGCTACCATCTGCACGGCGTCGCTCTTTTCTTGTTCGAACAATAACAGCTGTTACTACTTCACCTTTTTTAACCATTCCCCCGGGAATTGCTTTTTTAACTGAACATTTTATTTTATCACCTAAAAAAGCATATTTTTTTCTTGTACTTCCAATTATATGAATACACTGAAGTGCTTTTGCACCTGAATTATCTGCTACGTTTAAATAAGATTCTTTTTGAATCATAATGCTTCCTTATTCTTTTCGTGAAATAAAAAATTATTTTACAACACGAGAAAAATACATATATTTTGTTTTTGAAATTGGTCGTCCTTCATAAAATTCAACAATGTCTCCTATTTTTGTCTTTCCTTCTTCATCATGTACTTTGTATTTTTTTACTTTTTTTAATATTTTGTGAAATCGTGGATGACGAAAAATACGCTCTGTTTCAACGACAATTGTTTTATCCATTTTATCTGAAACAACTTTTCCAATATGTATCTTTTTTTTCTTCTCATTTGTCATTTTTTATAAGCCTTTTATGAATCATATTTATACTATTTTGCATTACTGCTTTGATTTTTAATTGTTAATGCACATGCAATTTTTTTTCTAAATTTTTTAAATTGTGAATAATCTTTAACATGGGCTGTTGTTGAATTAAGCCGTAAACTAAACAATTCTTTTCTAAAATTTTCAATTTTTTCTTGCAATTGCTTAACTGTTAAATTTTTTAATTCTTTTTTAAATTCTATATTTTTCATATTTTATCTGTTCAATATAACAATTAATCTTTTTTGATAAATCTTGTTTTCATAGGCAATTTATATGACGCTGAATGTAAAACTTTTTTTGCTGTTATCTCATCAAGACCTATTATTTCACAAATAATTCGATCTCTTTTTACCACAGCAACCCAACTTTCAACATTACCCTTTCCCTTACCCATTCTTGTTTCTGCAGGTTTTTTTGTTATCGGCTTATTTGGAAATACACGCAAAAATAGTTTTCCTACTTTTTTAAGATTACGAGAAATCGTTACTCGCATTGCCTCTATCTGTTGTGCACTCAAATAAGAAGGTTCTATCGCACGTAATCCATAAGTGCCAAATGACATCGTTTGTGCTCCTTTGGATTTTCCTTTTAACCTTCCTCGTTGAACTTTTCTAAATTTAATTTTTTTTGGCATTAACATAACAATTCTTTCTATCTAATGTGCTGATATTCACCTTTACAAATCCAAACCTTAACACCAATAATCCCATAAGTAGTTTTTGCTTGAGCAAAACCATAACCTATATCAGCGCGAAGTGTTTGAAGAGGTACTGAACCAATTCGTGTCCATTCAACGCGGGCAATCTCGGCACCATGTAAACGCCCAGAACAACAAATTTTAATTCCTTTTGCTCCTGAACGCATTGCAGCCTGCGCAGCCTTCTTCATTGCACGCTTGTAACTGACCCTTTTAACAATTTGAGATGCAATACTTTTTGCAATCAACATCGCATCTAATTCTGGTTTTGCCACTTCTTGCACTGAAATTTCTATATTACGCTTTTTGAGCATAGCAGCCAATTGATTTCGTAATGTTTCGATTTCTTGACCACGTTTACCAATAATATAGCCAGGGCGTCCAGAATGAATAATAATACGAACGTTGTCACCTGCTTTTTCAATTTCTATACGTGCAATTTCAGCACTTTCAAGACTATTGAATAAAAATTTTCTAATTTTTAAATCTTCTATTACTTGCTTACCATAAGAAATATCTCGGGCAAACCATCGAGCATCCCAATCACGATAAATCCCTACTCGAAACCCTATTGGATTAACTTTTTGTCCCACGTTATTCCTCTTTCTTTTCAATAGATTCTAAAACAACACTTGCATGACTTAATCGTTTTCTTAATATACGCGATCGTCCCATTGCACCTGGTTTAAAATAACGATATGAAGGCCCTTGATCGATACGGATATCTTTTATAATAAGATTTACTGGTTCTACATTTTTCAAATGTTTTGCATTTGCTACAGCTGATTTAAGCATCTTTTGTAACGGAAGTGTTCGTTTCAAAGATGTCGTTGCTAACCAATGCAATGCATAACGAGCATTTTTTCCGCGAATCATTTTAACTAATGGCCGTAATTTATATGGAGAAAAACGAATATATCGAGTCTTTGCTACAAATTGCATTGCTTAGATCCCATCTTTATCAAAAAACTTTTCAATTAATTAAAGAACAAAATAACTGTTTAAAAAACAAAATAACTATAATAAGATTATTTTACCGCAATTATGGACAAGTGGCAACTCTCTTATGAAGCAGTTACCCCAGACTTTCTTTGACCACTATGCAATCTAAACATTCTGGTAGGTGCAAATTCACCTAAATAGTGGCCAACCATATTTTCGGTAATAAAAACAGAAATAAACTTTTTACCGTTATGGACTGCAATAGTCAATCCAACAAAATCTGGTGTAACCATACTTCGTCGCGACCATGTTTTTATTACTTCTCGCGTACCACTCGCTTTAACTTTTTTAACTTTTTTAAGCAATGGACCTTGCACATAAGGTCCTTTTTTTGCTGAACGAGCCATAATTTATTTTTTCCTCTAAAAAACCGACGGTTAAAAAAAATTTCTTTCTCTAATTTCTATTTCTAAGGCTTTCTTCGTCGTAAAATTAATGAATTTTTTCGTCTCTTATGCCGAGTACGCGTCCCTTTACACCCCTTTGCCCATGGTGACTGAGGATGTGAACCAGATTTTGAACGACCTTCTCCTCCACCATGTGGGTGATCCACAGGATTCATCGCCATACCACGAACATGAGGTCTAATTCCTAAATATCTACGGCGACCGGCTTTTCCCCAAGAAATATTTTTATAATCTGCATTACCTAATTCACCAACTGTTGCCCAACAGTTTTCTAATACCATACGAATTTCGCCTGATGGCATTTTTAATGTTACAAAGCCATCACTTTTACCAAAAATTTGAGCTGAAACACCCGCGCTTCTTGCAAAAGTTCCACCTGATCCTGGACGAATTTCAATATTATGTACCATAAAACCGTCTGGAATATTTTTAAGTGGCATTGCATTGCCAATTTTTGCATCTGCTTGTTCACTTGCTATTACAGTGCTATTTATTGGTAGGTTTGTTGGAAGCAATATATAATGTTTTGCTCCATTTTTATAAATAACCAAACCAATACGAACATTACGATTTGGGTCATATTCAACAGCAGCTATTTTTCCTGGAACATCACGTTCAATTCTTTTAAAATCAATAAGACGATATTTTTTTGCAACTCCACCACCACGGCGCCTTACTGTTATTCTTCCATATGCATTACGACCACCTTTTGATTTACACAATCCAGTTGTCAATTTTTTTTCTGGCTTTTTTTTCGTAATATCATTAGAAGTTAAATAAGATTGAAAACGCAATGAAGCATTGCGAGGTTTTCTCTTTTTTATTCCCATTATTGTGGTCCCTTTTCGTTAATTATTTTTTTAACCACTATTATTCCCCTCGCTCTGTTTTTACTGTTTCTGGAATATGAGAAACTGTTCCAGATCCTGTTTGATCAAAAAAATCAAGTTTATAACCTTCAGCCAACGTAACAATAACTCGTTTTGTTAACGGTCTTTGTACGGTAATACGCTTAACTTGACGAATTTTTCCTTTTCGTCGCAACGTATTTACTTTTTCTACCTTTACATTAAATAATTTTTCTAATGCATATTTTATTTGCTGCTTATTTGCTTTTGGATGAACTTTTAGCATTAGCTTATTAAGTTTTTTATTAAGTAAAAAGGCCTTACCTGATATAACTGGCCCTTTAATAACATTATAAACATTTATATCCATGATAGGGCCTTTTTAAATTCTTCAAAATCTTTTTTTAACACTAGTAAATACCTACTATCAGTTAAATCAAATGCATTTAGTTGATCAAAATATAATATACGCACTTGAGGAATATTAGAAAATGATGCATAAGTTAATTTATCATGAAGAGGAACAAATAATGTAATTTTTTTATTAATTAGATCAAGTTTTTTAAGTAATTCATAAGCAGCCGCTGTTGAAGGTTTATCTGTTTGCACTTGCCAATTGATACATAAGAACTTGTCGCTATTTAGAAAATCAAAAAATATGCTTTTTAATACACCCTTTTTTAATTTTTTTGCGATTTTTAATGTTCGTACCCGTGGCTGAGGACCAAAAATAACACCACCCCCACGCCATATAGGTGATTTTACTGAACCAGCCCGTGCACGGCCAGTTCCTTTTTGCTTCCACGGTTTTTTTGTGGAACCGACAACATCTGATCTTCCTTTACAACCAACAGTGCCTTGGCGCCAATTTTGTCGTAAAATGTGTATCCAATTTGAAAAAGAAGAAAATTTTGCCAATTTAACGGGCTTTTCCATTCCTAATATTTGTGCAGTAATTACTTCTGCACTATTGCTTTTTTCCTTACTTTTCTGATTTTCTTTATTCATCATTTTGCCTATTTATGCAACATTTTCTGCTTTACGAATGAAAATAAAATTTCCTGTTTTTCCTGGAACAGATCCCTGGATAAACAAAACTTTTTCATCTGTTTTCATTTCTATAATTTCTAAATTTTTCATTGCTCGTTGCTGATTCCCTAAATGGCCTGGCATTTTTTTTCCTTTAATTACTCGTCCACAGGCAGTTATAAATCCTATTGATCCTGGCCGATTTCCCATTGTTGAACCATGACTTTTTGGAGGCCCTGCAAAATTATGCCTTTTCACAACACCCGCAAAACCACGTCCTTTTGTTTTACCAAATACATCAACCTTCTTCCCCTTTATGAACTCAGAAGAAAAATCAACCGGTTGGCCCACAACAATTCCAGAAAAAACATTTTCATTTACTGAAATATTTTTAATAAAACTAAAATATTTTTTAAGTTTTTTCAGCCAATCTTTTGAAAAATTTTCATTTCTATATCTTTTTTTTACGCAAGCAACTTGAAGCGCGTTATACCCATCAATTTTTTCGGTCTTAATATTGGTTACTACCCAATGACCTACATCAACAATTGTAACTGGTACAACTTTATCTTTTGTAAAAATTTGGGTCATTCCTACCTTACAACCCCATATACCCGATACCATAAAAAATCCTTTCAACTACTTAATTTCAACATCAACACCCGATGAAATATTTAACTTCATAAGTGCATCCATTGTTTTTTCAGAAGGAGCAACTATATCCAAAATGCGCTTATGGGTTATCAACTCAAACTGTTCTCTTGATTTTTTATCAATATTTGGTGCACGCAATACGGTAAAACATTGCCTTCTATTGGGTAAGGGAACAGGTCCCATTAATTGGGCTCCTGTTCTTTTTGCCGTTAATACTATTTGTTTAACTGCTTTATCTAATAGACGATGATCATATGATCGAAGTTTAAGTCTTATACGCTGTTTCTTCATTAATTACCCAACTATTCAATAATATCAGTAACAACACCAGATCCTACTGTTCTACCACCTTCTCTGATGGCAAACCGTAAATCTTTATCCATTGCTATTGGTGAAATAAGATCTGCAGAAATTTCAACAGTATCTCCTGGCATAACCATTTCTCTTCCTTCTGGCAACGTAACAATGCCAGTAACATCCGTTGTTCTAAAATAAAATTGTGGTCGATAGCCATTAAAAAATGGACTGTGCCTGCCGCCTTCTTCTTTTGTCAATACATAAATTTTTGCTTTAAATTTTTTATGTGGGGTAATGCTTTTTGGTTTTGCTATAACCATTCCACGTTCAATTTCTTCTTTTTTAGTCCCACGAAGCAATAAACCAACATTATCACCTGCTTGGCCGCGATCTAATGTTTTTCTAAACATTTCAACGCCGGTCACTACAGTTTTGATTGTTTCACCAAATCCAACAATTTCAACCTCTTCACCAACTTTAACTTCCCCTGTTTCTATTCTTCCTGTTGCAACAGTACCACGACCTGGAATTGAAAATACTGATTCAATTGGCATCAAAAACGGTTTATCAATTTCTCGTGCTGGTTCAGGAATATATTCATCTATTGCATCCATTAAACGATCAATTGATTTTGAACCAATTTCACTATCATCACCTTCTAATGCTTTTAATGCAGAACCTTTGATGACTGGTATTTTATCGCCTGGAAAATCATATTTTGAAAGCAAATCCCGAATTTCTTCTTCAACCATTTCAACCATTTCAGGATCGTCAACCATATCAACTTTATTTAAATAAACAACTAACGCAGGAACATTAACATTTTTTGCTAAAACAATATGTTCTCTTGTTTGTGGCATTGCGCCGTCAACGGCAGAAACTACTAAAATGGCACCATCCATTTGCGCTGCACCAGTGATCATGTTTTTCACATAATCAGCATGGCCAGGACAATCAATGTGAGCATAATGACGTTTATCCGTCTCATATTCAACATGAGATGTTGCAATGGTAATACCACGCTCTTTTTCTTCAGGCGCATTATCAATTTCTGCGAAAGCTGTTGCTTTTGCCTTACCCGATTTTGCTAAATGAGTGGTAATAGCAGCAGTTAATGTTGTTTTACCGTGATCAACGTGACCAATAGTACCAATATTTAAATGTGGCTTAGTTCGCTTAAAAACATCACGTGCCATCTTTTAGTCTCCTACAAAAATTAAATTTATTTTATAAATCATTTATTTCTTTTCCAATATAGTGCTTTCCACATTTTTGGGGACTTCGCGATAACAAGCAAATTCCATCGAATAATTAGCACGGCCCTTCGTCATTGAACGGAGTATGGTAGCATATCCAAACATATTACCAAGTGGCACTTCTGCGGTAATTACCTGTTTATCAGTTTCTTCTTCCATGCCCAAAATTCTTCCACGTCGTGAATTAATATCGCCCATAACATCCCCCATAAATTCTTCTGGTGTATCAACAACAACTTTCATTATTGGTTCAAGAAGAACAGGAGAAGCTTTACTCATTGCTGCCCTAAAAGCCATGGAAGCTGCTACTTTAAATGCGATTTCAGAAGAATCAACCTCGTGAAAAGAACCATCATATAGCGTAACACGAAAATCGACAACTGGATAGCCCCCTAAAACCCCTGTCGTCATTGCATCCTTAACGCCTTTTTCAACACCTGGAATAAATTCTCGGGGAATAGTTCCCCCAACAATTTTATTTTCAAACACATGCCCATCACCACGCTCAAGAGGCTCCATTTTAATCCAAACATGACCATATTGTCCACGACCACCAGATTGTCGAATAAATTTACCCTCTGCTTCTGCAAGTTTTTGCACTGTCTCTTTAAAAGCAACCTGCAATTTCCCTTGTCTTACTGCAACCTTATGTTCTCTTCTTAATCGATCAACAATAATTTCCAAATGTAATTCTCCCATACCAGAAATTTCTGTTTGGCCAGTCTCTTCATTATAGGAAAATTTAAATGAAGGATCTTCTTGCATTATTTTTTTAAGAGCAATAGCCATTTTTTCATAATCACCCTTATTCTCTGGTTCAACAGACGTAGAAATCACAGGGGCCGGAATAGTAATCGATTCAAGAAGAACTGGTGTTTTTTCACTACATAGCGTATCACCGGTAATTGTATCTTTAACGCCTACCACGGCTGCTATATCACCTGCTTCTATGCTTTTTACTTCTTCACGCTTATCGGCATGCATTTTAAGCAATCGACTTACCCGCTCTTTTGATCCATTACGAATATTATAAATATAAGAGCCTGCCTCTAATTTTCCAGAATAAACACGAATAAAATTAAGTATGCCAACAAATGGATCTGTCATAATTTTAAAAACAAGAGCATAAAATGGTTTGGTCGGATCTGCCTCAATTAAATTTTTTTGACCATTATCCTGATTAGTTCCTTCAATAGGCGGTACATCTAATGGCGATGGTAAATAATCAACCACCCCATCTAATAAAAGTTGTACCCCTTTATTTTTAAAAGCAGTTCCACAAAAAGCTGGTACGATCTCTTGTTTTAATACCCCTTTGCGTAAACCAGCTTTAATCTCGTCAACAGAAATTTCCTCATCACTTAAATATTTTTCTGCCAAATCATCATCAAAATCGGCTGCTGCTTCTATAATCTGTAAGCGCAATTCTTTCGCTTTATCCTTATACTCTTCAGGAATATCTTGCCAAGCAACAATCTCACCCATTTCGCCTTCAAAAGTAGCCATTCGCTGTGTAAGAATATCGATAATGCCATAAAAATTTTCTGAAACACCTACTGGTATTTGCATGGCTACAGTTCGCGCTTTTAATTTATTTTTAACATCAATAAGCACCCGAAAATAGTCTGCGCCAATTCGATCAAGTTTATTAACAAAAATAATACGCGGAACTTTATACCGATTAGCTTGACGCCATACCGTTTCCGATTGTGGTTGAACCCCATCAACACCTGAAAAAACTGCAATAACGCCATCTAAAACACGTAAAGATCTTTCTACCTCAATAGTAAAATCAACGTGTCCCGGCGTATCAATAATATTAATTTGATGGTCACGCCAAAATGCTGTTGTTGCTGCTGATGTAATGGTAATACCACGCTCCCGCTCTTGTTCCATCCAGTCCATGGTAGCTTCGCCTTTATGCACTTCACCAATTTTATGCGAAATACCAGTATAAAATAAAATTCGCTCAGTTACTGTTGTTTTTCCTGCATCAATATGAGCAGCAATACCTATGTTTCTATATTTTTTTAATGGTTCACTCATCCGATACCCTTAATTACCATGCATAATGAGAAAATGCTCGATTTGCTTCTGCCATTCTTTGAACATCAGTTCTTTTTTTAATTGCTCCTCCTCTGGATTCAATTGCATCAAGCAATTCGTTTCCAAGTCGCAATCCCATTGTCTTGTTGGGTCGAGTTGCCGCAGCTTGAACAATCCAACGTAAGCCCAATGCCTGCCGGCGTCTTGTTTTTACTTCTCTTGGAATTTGATAAACACTCCCCCCTACACGACGTGAACGAACTTCAACATGTGGCGCCACTTGCTCAAAAGCTCGATGGAAAAGATCAAGTGCTTTTTTTTCATCGCCATTTGATTTTTTCAGCAATAAGTTCATCGCTTCATAAACAATGTAGCGGGCCGTATTTTTTTTTCCAGAAGACATAACAACATTTATAAATTTTTGAATAAGCAAAGATCCAAAACGTGGATCAACTCCAATATTTCGAACAGCTATTTTTCGTTTACGCCTTGACATATCTTAAACCCTCTATTCTTTCGGTTCTTTTGTACCATATTTAGAACGTGACTGTCTTCTTTTTTCTACCCCTGCGGTATCTAATGTTCCACGCACAATATGATACTTAACCCCTGGTAAATCTTTCACCTTACCTCCTCGGACGAGAACAATAGAGTGCTCTTGCAAATTATGGCCTTCTCCTGGAATATAGGCAGTAACTTCAATTCCTGTAGATAATTTTACCCGCGCAACTTTTCGTAGCGCTGAATTTGGCTTTTTAGGCGATGTTGTAAAAACTCGCACACAAACACCTCGTGCAAATGGCCCCCCTTTTAAGGCTGGACTCTTTGACTTAGTTTTAATTTTTCTTCTTCCAAACCGACACAATTGATTAATTGTTGGCATATTATCACATTCCTATAGTTATATAAAATACGGATATTTTTTTAGCCTGTAATTCTTGCATGACGCATATTTTTAATTAGTGCCTAGCAAATTTTAGGTTGATTTAATTGTTATTTTACCCGTTTTATGAATTTTTTCAAGAAAATTATAAGACAATCATACTATTCAGATTGCCTATTTATCTTATTTTTTTCAAAATATAGGTTTATTCTTTGAAAAAAAGATCATAGACTTGTTTTCTAAATACTGATATTTTGTTAAGCTATAAATTCCAAATTTTATCAATATCTCCATTTTACCATTTTTAAGGAGCTCTTTATGCTTTCAGTACAACCATTGTTATGGCTTTTTTCTCAGGCCCAAAATATTTTCTTCGTCATTATAGGTCTGTTTGGCATTGGTTTTCTTATTGGTTTTCATGAACTCGGACATTTTTTATTTTGTAAATTATTCAAGATTAGTACTCCTTCTTTTTCTATTGGTTTTGGTCCAACTATTTTTACCAAAAAAATAGGGGATACTGTTTTTAAATTATCTGCAATACCATTTGGGGGTTATGTTGAGATTGCAGGATCTCCTGAGATTGGACAAGGAGAACAAAAAGAAGCATTAAATGAAGACGCGTCTTCATTTGCAGTCAAACCATTTTACCAAAAATTTCTTGTTATGATTGGTGGTATTTCGTTTAATCTTCTTTTTAGCTACGTTACCTTTGTTTTATTATTTATGACTGGTATTCCGAAAACAAGTATCATGCATGCAGACAATATGAGACCCGTCATTGCAAATATACAAGAAGGATCAGCTGCTGCACAATATGGTTTACAGGAAGGAGATAAAATTATTGCTATCAATGATATTGTCATAAATAATAATATTCAACAATTGTTGGAGACAGTTGCCCCCCTTGCTGACCAACAAGCAACTGTTATCGTAGAACGTGATGGCAATGAACAGTCTATAATACTTACTATCGGATCAAAAGAACTACTTGGCAAAAAGATTGGTTCTCTTGGTGTTTCTTTTACTGTTATTGAATTACCTGGCTTACCATTTTTTCAAGCAATTAAACAAGGAATAAAAACAACAAATCAGTGGATTTATAATACAATTTATGGTTTTACCCATCTATTTAAAAAAAGAGATGTGAGTAATATGGCAGGACCGGTAATGATTCTTGCAATGACTATTAAAAGTGCTGCTGAAGGACTTAAAGTTTTTTTTATATTTCTTGCAATTATTAGTGTTAATTTAGCAGTTCTTAATATGATACCATTGCCAATTTTAGACGGCGGACAGATATTATTTTATGCCATAGAAGCAATCATACGGCGTCCTTTATCAATGCGTCTACGTGAATACATTCATCTTGCTACGTGGTTTGCGTTCCTCATATTATTCTTATATTTAACTATTCAAGATATTAGCCGTATTGCAAGTCCACATATTGAGACATTACTTCGATACATTGGTTGGCGATAATACTGAGCCAACAAAAAAACAAAAAATTATATTAATTACTATAAAAGAAAAAATGCAGTTCAATAGTACTGCATTTTTTAAAATAATATAAAAGTAATTATTTTGCTACAAATCTAACTTATAACCACTTTTGTAGTTTTTGTGCCTGATGTGGGTGATCTTTACCAGCATAAATTTTTAATTTATTGATAATTTGACGATTTAACTTATTCTTCGGCAACATTCGTTTAACAGCCAATTCAATAAGAGAGGTTGGATGCTTAGCAAGCAGATCTCGTGCTGTTGTTGTTTTTTTTCCGCTAATCCAACCACTAACGCGTACATATTCCTTGTCGCGCCATTTTTTACCGGTAAGCTTTATTTTGTCAGCATTAATAACAACAATATAATCTCCACAATCAGTATGTGCTGTATAGTAAGGCTGATCCTTACCTCTAAGAACTTCTGCTATTGCCGTAGCTAATCGCCCCAATACTTTTCCTTCAGCATCAACGAGACGCCATTGAGGAGCTCTATCTTCTTTTCTTAAATAAAATGCCTTATTCATATTCATAATAAACCTTTTGAGCTAACTTTTAAGTCTTCTCTCCATCTATCCTACTTAAATATAAGAAAAAAAGCCTTTTTGGTCAAATAAATTCAGCCTAAACCTTCTATTAAAAAAGACTTCCTAAAAAGGGGTTTTCTTTAATAAAATTTTATTCTTCTTCTGGAACTACGTTAGAAGGAAAATCAGCATTCCTAGAAGAATGATATAATAATTTATTCTGCCCAGGCAATTTACTTATTTTTTCAATATCTGCTTTAAATTCGGAAAACATATTAATTATTTTTGTAACTTCTTGATGTTCCTGATCAGGAGATAATACCATTTCCCTAACTACTATGTTAACTACTATTTTTCTTACTACCTCAAAATCATTTTTTTTCCAATCCACCATATTTATCGCTATATTACCATGATTATCACTAAACCAAACTATGCTTATATCTTTAAATGCTAGTCTCTCTGATTCTGTCATTGAGCTCCACTTTTTTTCTTTTATGGCAGCCCAAATCAATCTATTAAGTATTCTAACAAGTCCACCATTAATCAAACCAACATCACTATCAGTGCGAAGGAAAGACTTTTTACAATGTTCTTTAACTTTCCCTTCAGGAAGAAAATTTATATATTGCAAATGGTCAGAAGATGGTTGTTGAAAAGAGAACATAAACTGCCCATTAATTAAGAAAGAAATGATTAAAAAAATTTTATTCATAAAAACCCCCTTGCTTTAAAAAAATTTTGCAATTACTATTTATAACTTTTATTATAATTGAAGTTATTTTTTTTAAAAGAAAATTATGGCATAAAGATATGAATTATCGTCACTTTAAAGCAAAGCCCCATGGGGCAAACTAATTTTTTAACCTATTCTTTATTATTTCACTCAATTTTAAAGTACAATACTTATTAAACAACTACATTGCTTATATAATTTTTATATAATTAGCAAAAAGGAATATCATGGATCCTACTTGGTTATCGTTACTCCCTCCCTTTATTGTCATTATAGCAGTACTCATTACGAAACAATTAAACATTTCACTTGGACTTGGTATTATCAGCGCAGCACTTATTGCTACGCAAGGTAATATAAAGAATACAGGATTATTCATTTTTCATCGCATTATAGAGCATGTACAAGATGTTGATAATTTATATATCTATACTTTTTTAATTGCAATCAGTTCTATTATTACTCTCTTGACCTATACTGGCAATGCTTCAGCAGCTGCCCGTATTATCAGTCAAAAAGTTAAAACAAAAAAAGCTGCTGAAACCTCGTCATTATTTTTATCATTATTATTAAGCATCGATGATTATTTAAGCATTTTAACAGTAGGTTATGTCACTCGTCCTCTTGCCGATCAATTAGCAATTGCACGAGTAAAAATTGCATTTTTAGTACACGCTCTTGCTGGTCCAGTCGTTATTTTGATACCAATTTCAAGTTGGGCAGCAGCTATTTTAGCACAATTGGATCAAGCTGGCATTACACTCGACAGCCAACCTCATACAACAATAATTGCTGACCCTTTCTTTGCTTACTTGCAAACTATTCCTTTTATGTTTTATTCGCTTCTTATTATTGCTTCTGTTTTCTTTATTGTTCGGATGAATATTTCATTTGGACCACTTTATTAC
>JBAVPH010000118.1:0-2049 GCA_049692855.1 Candidatus Babeliales bacterium
GGAATATATTCCTTATGTTTGGGGTGGATTTAGTTTCACCAGCACAAAAAAAATTTCTTCTTTTTCATTAAAAAATGAAAAAATAGTATCACCAAAAACAGGATTTGATTGTGCTGGCATTATTGCTCGATCTGCACAGATATGCAATATCCCTTATTTTTACAAAAATACGACAACTATTAAGCAATTTCTTTCTCCTATTACTCATATCAATAATCTTATGCCCGGAGACATTATTTGGATTCCTGGGCATGTTATGGTCATTGCTGATCTTAAAAATAATACATTAATTGAAGCACGGGGGTATAATCATGGTTACGGAAAAATTCATGAAATTCCGCTCAGTGAAGAATTTAAGGGAATTAGCACCTATAAAGAGTTGTTCAATATTTATCAGAATAAAAAAACAATTACTCGTCTTGACCATAAAGGTAACGAACAAGAAAAAATAAATAATCTTCTACTATTACGATTAACAAAATAAAAAAAATAAACAGGCATTTTTTACCTGTTTGTTTTTTTTATTCTCATTTATTTTTTATCAATAATTAATTTACGAAATATTAGATTCAAGATTAGGATCTCCTAGAACAACTGTTTCTGAAGATATCATTTCTCTTTTAGTTTTTTTTGTAAATAAGCCCGTTACCTTTTGCCTAATCCAACTTTTTAAGAATTTTAATTGTGCAATTGCAGAAGGAAGTAATTCTTTACCATTATTCATTTTCTTTTTACATAAGGCAAATTGATTTTTTAAAAATTTTTGTGAATTTTCTTTCAATTCTTGAACAGTATTTTTTATATTGTTTCTATTTACCCATGTATATCTTGCTCCTACAGCCAATGTAAGCAATCCCGCTGTTTTTTTGAAAGATGGTAATGCTTGAACCTGCATTCCAGTAGCTAAAGCAAATGACATGAGACCGAGACAGAATATCTTTATTTGTCTATTCATTATATATCCTCCATTTAACTATATTATACCTAATGATAACAAAGTTTAACTATTTATCAAATAACGTAAATTTTTATAATATTTTTAAAAAATACTACTATTTGGAGTTTTTGGTGCGCCCGACAGGATTTGAACCTGTGGCCTACAGATTAGGAATCTGTCGCTCTATCCGCCTGAGCTACGGGCGCAAAAAGTGGTGCGCCTGGCAGGATTCGAACCTGCGACCTACGGATTCGAAGTCCGGCGCTCTATCCAACTGAGCTACAGGCGCACAAAATAGCGGCAGTAATATAATGTAATTTATACCAAAAAATAGCAAAAATAGCGAGAAAAACCTCATTGACGGTATCAAGAAAATAATATAATTTTAAATTATAAATGTAAATAATATAAATTAAATAAAAATTAGATATAATGATTAAAAAAAGACAAATTATTTATGTAATAAGAGAATTATTTCTTTTTTCATTGCTATTCACTCTTATTGGCTATGCTGGTAAGCGTATGAATCAGTTTATTATTCTCCAAAAAAACTCTTATATTCATGAGCTTGACCGAACTTTTGTTGACTATCTTCAAATTGCACAGCAACAACTGCGTAAAACAAGGGATATCATCTATTTAACAGAAAATGATAATATACTGATTGAACAAAAGATTACAACATTACAAAAATACCTTTCATCCATTGAAGAAAGATATCGTACTAATTCACCAAGCCTTGCCTTACTTGGCCCTATTGGCACCATTGCAATCATAGTAAAAGAACAAAAACTTGCGCAACAACTACACAAAATAGTTCATGAAATCGGAACTATTTTATATAACTGTCTCAAAACAACAGGGCAGCCAAGCTATCAACTTCTTCCTTCTATTGAAGCAAATTTACGGACAAATAAAGCATTACTTAAACAATTGCATAGCAATTAGCATATTGTGCTGCTATTTTTTACATTCTATCTATTTTAAGTAAAATATTTTATAATTTTAATTATTTTGCTTTTAAGAAAAGAAAAAATATGAAAACAAGTTTCAAACAAATATTATTTATTCTAATCTTTTTTGCAGTAAAATCAGTATTTACTGCTGAAGAG
>JBAVPH010000119.1:0-3457 GCA_049692855.1 Candidatus Babeliales bacterium
GAACTAACCACCTTTATTCAGGATACAGGAGTAAATATTAAAAAAGGTATGAATAAAGAAAAAGCATTAGAGCAAGCCGCCAAAAAACAGCTAAAGGCAAATAAAGATGCTAAATCTCTTACGAAAAGATTTGAAAAACTTATTGAAGAAATGTTAAAAGGCGCTGCTTATGGCGCTGGCGGAGCAATCGCAGGAACACTTATAAAATCACTCATTTCCACTTGTAACATCATTTTAAATATTTAAAAGGAGTAAACATGTTAATGTTATTTTCACTTATCTTTTTATTAAGTTCACTTTCTGTTTATCCAAATTCAAATAATTTACCTCCTCTCGCTAACAAATTTTCTTCTACAGCAAAATATCCTTTAATAAAGGATGTTGTTCATCCAGACAAACCACTATTTTTTGAAATAGCAAAGCGATTAAAAGCTGGAAAATTTGAAAAAATATTTCGTCGTGGAATGCTTTTTTATGGTCCTCCTGGCGTTGGAAAAGATGAGATGATAAAAGCTATCGTAAATGAATCTGAGTGCCTCATTTTTACGCGTGATGGTTCTCAATTAGTGAACGGTCTGCAAGGAAGCGGTGCACAAGCAATTGCATCAATTTTTAATAAAGCAAGAAAAGTGGATCCAAGCAAAGGCATTGTCGTATTAATTGATGAACTCCAAGGAGTAACGCCCGTAACAAGTGACAAAAATATCAAGCCTGCTTTTAAAAATGATGGGCTTGAGCATGAAAACTCTCTTACTCAACTTTGGTTAGAGTTTGATAAGTGCTCAAAAGAAGAACACGCCAATATAATGATTATTGCTACATGTAATCAATTCGATCGTATAGACAAACGTATTCGTGATCGATTTATGTGTATAGAGTTTTCTAATCCAGATGATAAAGACGCATATGAAATTCTAAAAAATAAAGCTCACTATTATAATGTTCCTCTCACCGAAGCAGAATTAAAAAAATATGTCAAAGACATGAAAGGCTTGAGCGGTAGAGACTTAACCACTTTTATTCAAGATACTGGAGTAAATATTAGCAAAGGTTTAAGTAAAGAAAAAGCATTAGAATCAGCAGCCAAAAGACGAAGTAATAACAATAATAAGGCTAAAAAAGAACAATCTAAAAAAAGTTTGCTAGACAGAATAGAACAGCCAGTACGCATAATAGCAAACGTATCAGAGATAGCAAGAAACGGACAAAGCATTCACAATAACTACAGAAAATATAAACGCACTGTTCAACATTTTTTATAAAAAATAATAAAACAGTATTCATTTTTTTTAGCTAAAGGAGCAAGATGAAGCGATTACTTTTATATTCTTCATTATTAATATCGCTATCGCTTCCACAAACTTTACTTTCTCGCGGTTATGCTCGAACAAAAATAATTTTCTCTGACCATTCTAGTAATAGATCAAGAAAAGCGCAGCTCCCTCCACCATCACGTTCCCGCTCAGCTCATTTTAATCATAAAAAATATCTTGAGTATTATCATGCAACAGCAAAATGGTATCAACGATCCTTGCGTAATGAAAAACCTGCAACAATATTGAACAAATATCAGTTTTATGAATTCCCAGGATTTCAAGAGCTAATTAAAACATTTCCAACCTACAAAGAGCATATATTCGCAACACATAAGCAATTATCAGAAAGACCAAAGATTATAAATTGGTTGGCAAAATGGCTTGTCATAAGCAGCCCAGCACAAGCGCAAGAGATCATTCAAAAAATGCATGATGAATTGGTAAAAGAAGAAAAAAAATTAAAAGAAGAAAAGAAAGAACAGAGCCGCATAGATCAACTACACGATATATACGATTCATATATCAATGATCCAGTAGAAGATACAGAACAGAATAAATTTTTATCAAACCGCGTCAAAGCTTTGGAACAATCAGGCAATAATAATTTTCAGTCTTCACTCCATTACACTCATTGGACTGATATTTCTCTTGATTTTATTCAACAGTTTAAACTTGATAGTATCCAACCAAATTTAACTGGTACTTCTATTCAACATGCCATACAACAGGAATTTCACGACATTACTAAAAGTACCCAACATCTATGGAAGACATCGAGCAATAACGTTTATATTCAAGAGTTCGTGACGAGAAATGTTATCTGTATAAAAAAAGGAATCGAGCAAAATCAAGAAGGCAACATTGTTGAGGCAATGCAGTTTGCTGATATTGCCTGGGCAATTCTTGATCACGCACAAGCAGTTGCTGAAGGTATCGCACAGGGAACAATCAATGTTGCCTACACATTTTCTCATCCCGTTGAGACTGCTAAAAATATTGGACACGCTGTCTCCACCATCATGTCTATTTTACACCGCTCTACTCTTGAAGTTACTGACATGTGTATTCTTAGTGTGACTGATAAACCTGCTGCACAGAAAAAATTAAAGGATTGGGAACAAAATTTTACTCAATTAATAAACACGGCTTATAAACAATATCAAGAAACTCCAAATCGTGATATTACAAAGTTTGCTTCAAGTTTTGTAACTGAAGTATTTTTAACAGGAAAAACATGTCACGCACTTAAAGGTTTTTTCTCTTTTGCACGTACCAAAACGGCCAAACTTATTCAAAAAGCACAAAATATAACTGAATCTCCTGTTCTTGCAACTACCTCTGAAGGAATAACTGCACAAGTAAATAAGGCAGTTAAACAAATTCAAAATAAAGAAAAGTTTGATCAAATAGCAAAATCATCTTCACAAGTGCAACCATTAACTAAAAAAATATCTATAGAGGGGGCTAAAAAAATATGGAATGAATCTAAAGAATTTGAAAGACTTAGCTCTATTGTTAAAAAATCTAATAAAGAAGTCAATAAGCATTTAAAAAGCAAGTATTATGATAATATGAGTAGTACAGAATATCTGCAACATATAGAAAAAGCAGAAAAATTTTATGAAAACATTAGGTTAAACACAACTGATATTATTGAAATTTCAAAAAATACTGGTATCCCCAAAGAAATTATAAAAAAAATTAAAAATCATATTTTTCATGAAGAACATGTATGTGCATCTGGAATAAAAAAATTCGATGCTTGTCCTTATATAGCGGATGCTTGGCAAAGACTTAATGATGGAAATTTTGCTCAGAAAGATTTATTATTATTGCAACATGAATATGCTGAAAGTTTGCTTATGAAGGGAGTTAATCTTGATTATGATACTGCACATAAAGTTACGAATTATTTTTATAATTGGGACATAAATATTTAAGGATGATTTTGGCTATTCACATTAAAATTAGAAAATATGCTGAAAAAAATTCAATGCATTATTATCACGTAGAAACTCAATTTTCCAATAATCATGATTTTTATATAGGTATAGACACAAAGAAAAAACAGTTATTATTTTTTCAAGGAAATAATTTTTTTAGTCCTTTTGGGCAAATAAGCTTTGAGGGATCTCAATCTC
>JBAVPH010000120.1:0-3549 GCA_049692855.1 Candidatus Babeliales bacterium
AAGTTTTTTGTGTAGCTACTATTAATAAAAATTCAATTTGAGAAAAATATAATTATTTAACAAAAAAAATAATGTAATATAAAATGTTTATCAATTGCTAAATTAATTGTTTTATCTGCACCAAACTGATAATAAAAGAATAGAATTGATGCAAAATTAAGTATTTAGAACTGGCGTTAAAAAATATGGATCATCTGTAAATCCACGATCAAGCTTGATAAAAGAAATGCGTTTTGGCTGAAAAAACTGCTCTAATACTGCAAGTGCTTTTTCGATATGAACATGATCACCACAGGTAAATATGTCAAGAGCAATATAGCCATATTGAGGCCATGTATGCACGGAAATATGTGATTCTTGTAGCACCGCAACACTTGTCATTCCCACCCATGGCATTGGAGGAAAAGCAAAACTTTTAATGGTAAGAACGGTTGCTCCTGCCGCTTGAGCAGCGTGACCAATGATTTTTTCAAGTTCTTCAATGTTGGTTAAATTTTCAAGCTTTTCATGACAATCCATAAATTCCGCAATAAAATGATCCCCTAATTTATGAAAAAAGCTACTATCATAATTGCATGACTCTTTCTCAATAAACTGTTTTAACCTATCTACACTACATGCTGCATGTAGCGAAGAAAATAAACAATTAACCACCAAAAACAGAAAAACCATTATTCTTTTATAACACATTTGTTCACTAACTTTATTCTTATAAATTTAATTAAAATTCAATAGAATTGTACTCTATTTTTACTATTTATATAAATCGATAAAGTATCATAATTTATAAAATTTACCAATTTAACCCTTTTTATCGAAAATAATTTGAACCTATGTTCATTTTTAAAATATTCAATTATGATTAAAATATTGAAAAATAATAAATATTTTTTATATAATCAATTAAAAAGGATAAAAATTTCTAAATTTAAAAAAGGAAATTATGAAAATAACAGTTAAAAAACTAATAATATCTACTTTATTATTGTTCACTTCACCTTTATTTTGCAATAAAAAAACACAAGAAAATTTTTGGAAAGCATTGGAAACAAACGATGGCCCTGTACTTGAAGCTGCCATTAATGCGGGAGCTAATGTCAATAAACCTGGTGGAACCTCTGGAATGGAACCATTATTATATGCTATCACTTTCTCCTCCCCTGAAATAGTCAAATTATTACTTACAAGTAATAAAGTTGATCTTAATAAATTGCTTGATGGTGGTAACACACCCTTAATAACCGCTGTAAAACATAATAAACCGACTGTAGTTAAGTTGCTTCTTGCAGATAAAAGAGTTGATCCTAATAAAAAAAATAAAATTGGTGATACTCCTTTCATGGAAGCTATAACAACAAATAACCCTACCCTATTTTTCATGTTTCTCGATAATGATGATGTTAATATTAATACAATTGGTAGCAATGGCGAAACCCCTTTAACATATTTCCTCAGTAAAAAAGATGGGTCTTTTTTCGCTATAATTCAACGCTTGCTTGACTATGAAGCTGACCCTAATAAGGCAAATAAAAAGGGAATGACACCTCTCGCAATTGCTATAGAAAAAAATCAACCAAAAATAGTTGAATTATTACTTCAATATCAAGCTGACCCTTACAAAGAATCTAAAGGAGATACCGCATTAGAAATAGCTGACGAACAGGGAAATAAAGAGATTGTTGCTTTAATTGAGAATACTATTCGGGCAAAGCAAGAAGGAACTTCCCAAATATTAAAGAGAAGACAAGAATTTGGACCTGACGTTTCTCGGCTCATTGAAAAATATTAAAAAAAAAGTTTGTTATGGAAATAAAAAAAAATAAATTAATACTTAATGCCATACTTTTTGTTACTCCATCTTTATTTGGCAACCAAGAGCAATTACAACACAATTTGTGGGAAGCAATAGATGAAAATGATATAGCCGCTGTTGAAAAATTAATTCAACATGTTGATCTTAATGAACGATATATAACAGGCGATACGCCATTACTACAGGCTATTAGAGAAGGAAACATTGCTATTATTCGGTTGCTTCTTTCAATTGCAAATCTTGATCCTAACAAACAAAGCGAAATTGGTAGTTCACCATTAATAGAAACTCTCACAACCGCTGCTAATACTAGTAATTATATAATACTTGAATTACTTCTTGCAGATAAACGAGTTGATGTCAATAAACCAAATAAATTTGGTGATACCCCCTTAACAGCCGCAATCACAGAAGCTACTGATGCTCATAATCCGCATATTGTTTCTGTATTGCTTGCAAATGACCGAATTAATCCCAATAAGCCTGATGCAATTGGTAACACTCCATTAATGGAAGCCATAAATCAACTCAATCCCACCCTGGTGCGTTTATTATTGCTTCAGCCTAAAATTAAACTCTTTAATCTTTATCAAGAAAATGATGAAGGAATAACAGCATTGGAGATGGCTGATGAAACAAAAAACAAAGAAATCATCGCATTAATTGAAGATGCCATCCGTAAAAAACAAAAAGGAACTGCTAAAACAATTATGAAAACGAGAGGAGAAGTATACCCGAATATTGCTCAAACTATTGAAAAATATTAAAATAAAAAAGGAATTTTTATGAAAATACAAAAAAAACTAATAATTTTTACACTACTAGGAATAACAATAACAGCAGACAACACTGCTGCTGAGCACTCATTCAGAGGAGCTTTTGAAGGTGATTCAGATCCGGACATGATTCTGTCTGAATCAGATCTGGATCTGTTGCCTCCAAATCCACCAGATCTGGATCCGTTGTTTGTTGAAGCTCCGGGGCTGCTTGACGCTATACAAGCAAACGACAAAACCGCTGTTAAACGCGCCATTAAATTAGGGGAAGATGTTAATGAAGCAGGTTCATTGGGCGTTACGCCATTACTACTGGCTATTCAATATGGCAAAAAAGAAGTTATACCAGTATTACTTGCTGCTGGCGCTAATCCTAATACACCAACAAGGCAAGGTGATTCATCGTTAGAAGTTGCTATAAAAGAATATAATGATTTCCCTATTGCTCAATTATTAATTCAATATGGCGCTAATATTAACAAACAAGACGAAGAAACCGGGGATACACTATTAATGTGGGCAATTATCAATAATAAGCCTGCAATAGTTGATTTTCTTCTTAAAAATAAAGCTGATATAAAAATAGAAAATAATGATGGCGAAACAGCAGGGGATATTGCTACACGATATGCAAATGCAACAATTATTGCATCACTCAAAAAGGCTATTGCAGAAAGACAAAAAGAAGTAGCTGAAGTTTTAATAGAAGAAAAAGTAACATTACCAACTGAACTTGCAAAGGAGATTTCAGAATTTGAAATGTAAAATTAGCAAAGAATCATTGTTCATTTTAATCATATTACCGATAACACTATCCTTGCATTGTGGGCAAGAACAACTTGAAGAAAATTTTTTAAAAGCAATAAAAAAAAATGATTTAACTGCCATTGAAAAATACATACAAGCCGGCGTCCAAGTAGATAAACAAGCTAAAAAAGGTTTCACCCCTTTGTCCCATGC
>JBAVPH010000121.1:0-3176 GCA_049692855.1 Candidatus Babeliales bacterium
ATATACAATACATCGGTAGAACAAGGGACATTTGTTAATCGTGATTTACCGCTTGTTAATAAAAGTGAAGCCATAATTACAAGCACTGCATTTTTTGCACCAATAAGCTCTACTTCCCCTTGTAAGGGTGGTGATTGTTCTATTTGAATATAACTATTCATCATTTTGTTACTTTCAGGTTTTTCTTAATTTTTCATAATATAAAAGTAATCTTTTGAAAATTATTTTGAAAACTTCATTTGATTTGTTTAACGAAATGAGTATTGTCAGCAACTTGATTAACTTTACTCCCCACTCTCCCTGAATGCTGTGAATAGTATGGTGTATCAAAAGGCAAAAAATTTATATAATTTTAGAGACACTACGTTCCACATAATACTCAAGATGAGAGGAAAAGATAAATTTTTTAACAATGACAAGAAACTTATCTAAGCTTTTTTAAAAAGTCAATCAACTATTCATATTTTTTTTAATAATATGACTTCTTGTTCTGTTAAATAACGCCATGCGCCAACGGGTAATTTTTTTTTAGTTAAGCCAGCGTATTCAACACGGTCAAGCTTGCTAACAAGGTAACCAAGTTTTTCAAATAAACGTCGTACTATGCGATATTTACCGCTATGCAACATTAATCGTACATAATTTTTTGGTTTTTCTGCTATAAATGAAATCTCATCAACAACTACTTCTCCATCTGGTAGGATAACGCCTGACTTAATTTTTTGCACATCAGCATCTTGTAATGGTTTTTCAAGAACAGCATGATATGTTTTTTTAATTTGATAACGTGGGTGCATCAATTTGTGCGCTAACTGACCATCATTCGTCAACAACAATAATCCCGTTGTGTTCCTGTCTAACCTACCTACCGGATAGACTCGTTGTTTAACAGTTTGCTTAATTAAATCAATCACCGTCCGACGGCCGGCTTCATCTGAAAGTGTTGTAATGTAATCTTTCGGTTTGTTTAGTAAAATATATAACCTTTCTTCCACTAGCTTAACCAGCTTTCCTTGCACTTTAACTTTATCTGCTTGTGCAATTTTATGCCCCGGATCGGTAATAATATTATTATTAACTGCTACCTGTCCATCTTTAATCAATATTGTTGCTTTTCGACGCGAACAAAAGCCGGTATGCGCTATGTATTTGCTTAATGATATATGATCTTTATTGCTATTTTTTGTTTCTACCATGTCTCCAACATAAATACTTGCAAAATTTGTAATCAATTTACTATTATTAAATTATTAATAAGCATAATTAATAATAACAAATTTATGACAAAAAGGAGATTAAAATGTTGCCTGTAAAAAAGATATTATATTATATCCTACTTATTAATATGTATCTAGTAAACTCGTTGACCGCATATACACACACTATTATTAATAAATATAACAAAGATGTAGAAGTTGATGCAGATACTATTGGTGGTAGAAATGACTCAATTGCACTCACTGCAGGGTTAACAACACCGACACAAGCACAATTAGACACGCAAGGCTTGTGTATCAGAGGGTTTAAAGTAAGAGTATATGATATGCAAAAAAAGAAATGGCGCTGGCTTGGCAAAATAAAAACAAAAAGCGTTACCACTTATCTTCTTGGTGAACCTGCTATTGCTAGAGGATGTATGGACTATCAATTAACTATAGAAAAAAATGGCTCATTATCACTTATAAGATTAGGCGTACCTGCACCAAAGTAATTCTAAATCTAAATTTTTTGCAACTTAATCAATTATGTAGTACTTTGTTTTGATACTATTTATATGAATTTTATCAATTTAATCAAATTTAAAATCAGAATAAACACATCTAACAAATTTAAAATACTTTTCCATAAAAGTAATTTTCTCAACCTTATACAAACATGAGTAAACAAAAAATAGTCTTCACCTGTACCAATTGTAATCATTGCGTCCCCAAATGGCTTGGTTGTTGTCCTCTATGCAATGAATGGAATAGTTTTACTGAGACAATAACAAATAGTAAAAAAAATAACCATACCAAATCAATGCAATTGGTTACATTGGCAGAAATTGATATCAACAAAGTAACACGCATACAAACAGGAATACAAGAATGGGATCGTGTTGTTGGCAACGGTATTGTTCCAGGTTCTTTGCTTATTTTAACTGGTGACCCAGGTATTGGTAAATCAACCTTATTACTACAACTAGCCAGTACCTTAGCTAACAACTATACTACTATCTATTTTTCTACCGAAGAATCACTTGCGCAAGTAAAACAACGGGCTAATCGCCTTCATTGTTTTAGTGAGCAATTATTTTTTTCTGATCGATCAGAACTTGCAACTATCATTGCTACGGCAGAACAATATAAACCAGATCTGATTATTATTGATTCTATTCAAAATTGTTATCTAGAAAATGCGCAAACTCAACATGGAAGCATAAGTCAATTACGAGAAGCTACTTTTCAACTAATGCGTCTAACAAAAGAAAAAAATATCACTATTATCCTTACCGGCCATATCACTAAAGAAGGATTTATTGCAGGTCCTAAAACATTAGAACATCTGGTTGATGCTGTCTTTTATTTGCAAGGTGAAGATCAATGGCAAACACGAATATTACGCGCAGTAAAAAATAGATTCGGTCCATGTAATGAAATTGGTTTTTTCACCATGAGCACCACCGGCTTGCAAGAAACGCCAAATATTAACGAGCATCTTTTGAGTGAATTATCACACTCACCTGGCTCAGCATTGGTCAGCGTCATGGAAGGCTCACGTCCTCTTTTGCTTGAACTGCAGTCCCTCACTATTGCCTCAAAACTTGTAATGCCACAGCGCGTTATTTCTGGTTTAGACCATAAACAAGTTGTGCTTATTGCTGCAATCTTAGAAAAACAACTTAAAATTAAATTGAGTACCCATGATATATTTTTCAAAATTAGTGGTGGATTTAAAACAAAAAGTAGTGGTACTGATTTAGGTATAGCCCTTGCACTTCTTTCAAGTTACTTTCAACAACCACTTCCCGAAAAATCACTTGCCCTTGGTGAAATTAGTTTAACAGGGCAAATTAAACCAATTAATCAGATTAATTTTTTTATACATGAAGCAAAAAAATTTAGCATCAAACAAATTTTTTTGAGTAAAAAACAAACTATAGAAAAAGAAATAGCAACAATACAACGGTTTCAACA
>JBAVPH010000122.1:0-3366 GCA_049692855.1 Candidatus Babeliales bacterium
ATCATAGGTCTCATATCTATGAAAATAGCAGCAGACTCAACAATTATGCCTAAAGTTCCAACTATTACAATTTGGATTCATGGCACTAATCCACGCGAAATTGTAGCAAATCGAATTAAACTTATACAAAAATTTGATAACACATTATTTGCCTGCAAGCAGGGCTTGCATAAAATAACGACTTTTACCAGTGACCAACATTACTATTTATTAGCAAAAGAACTTTCTGACAATTGGCCACAGCAATTTGGGTGGGAAAATTTTTATGTTTTTGGGTGGCCAGGGAAGCTCGACCCTACTAACCGACATCAAGCAGCAAGTAATTTATATCAAGAATTATCAACATTAGTACTTCAATATCAAAAAGAATATCACTTTATACCACAAATTAATCTTATAACACACAGTCATGGCGGCAATGTTGCCCTTAAAATGGCTTCTCTTGTTGATAAAAATTGCTCTTTTTCTATAAATAGATTAATCTTGTTAGCCTGTCCAGTACAAAGTTATACGATAGATTTAATTAAATCACCTTTTTTTAAAAAAATATATTCTATTCATTCGCATACTGATATTTTTCAAGTGCTTGACCCACAAGGATTGCATCCTTTTTTTGATCTTAAAAATATCACTGAATTTAAAAATGCATTTAATTCAAGTAAAAAGCGCCCCTTATTTTCGCAACGACATTTTCCTATCAATCCTAAAATAGTACATGCATGCATTCGCTGGACAAAAGGAGTTTCTTGGCAAAAACCAAAAATAGCGATGCCTATCAATACTTATTTCCAATCAATTAAAATTGCATTACAAAATATTGATAAAATTAAAGCAAATAGAGGGTTGACGCACATTGAATTTACCCTCCTCCCTTTTGTAAGCCACTTACCACAAATAATTCGTCAGCTTGATGAAGTAATAAATAAAACAATGCACTGCTCAAATAATGCAGATCCAGATATTATCATTCATTTATAAAATTTAGTTAATTTAAACAATTTCTTTTACTTTTTTAATAATAGCAGTAGCATCGATCCCTTCAAATGCAAGTAATTCTTCCGGTTCTCCAGAACATGGTAATTCCTTTACTGCAAGACACGCAATGGTAACACCGGTATTGCGTAATGCATACATAACCGCTTCACCAAGTCCGCCCTGTAGATAATGGTCTTCAACGGTTATCACTTTATTGTTCGCTTTTTTTACTATCTTTTTTATGGTTGCTTCATCGAGAGGCTTGATTGAGTATAAATCAATAATTGCAGTATTAATTTTTTCTTTTTGCAAGAGACTATATGCTTTCTTCGCTTCAAATAACGTAATACCGGCTGCAATAATACAGACATGATCATGATCACTTTCTTGTATTACTTTACAACCACCAATAATGAAATCTTCATTATTATCATAAATAACTGGCGTAGCAGCGCGTGTCGTACGTAAATAAGCAATGCCATCTTCATAGCGCGCCATTTCTTCAACTAATTTGTAGGTGCTTACTGCATCACTTGGATACAATACTACTGATTGTGTTATCGCACGCATCATACCAATATCTTCAAGCGCCATCTGTGAAGGTCCATCTTGCCCAATAGATACTCCTGCATGAGAACCAACTAAATTTAACCGAGATTGCCCAATTGCAGCCATACGAATCTGATCATGTGCACGAGTAAAAAAAGCACCGAACGTTGAAATAAATGGCATTCTGTTGCGACGATCAAAACCAACTCCCATTCCAACCATATTTTGTTCTGCGATAAAACATTGAAAAAAACGTTCTGGATATTTTTCTTCAAAAATTTCAGCATAGGTTGAATTTTTCACATCTGAATCAAGACTTACCACTGCATCACAAACTGTTCCGAGTGCAGCTAATGCTTCCCCAAATGCTTTCCGCGTTGGCACCAATGAGTCACGTTGATAAAGTGGGTCAGCCATTTTCGCAAAAGAACGGTTCACTGTAATGGCTGTTGGTGGTTTTTCTGGTAATTTTGGTTTCCAATCATAGGTACGATTGTATGCGGCTGCTTGTGGAAAATTATTTTTTAATTGCTTGAGCGCTTCATCTAATTTATCTTTTGGAATTACTTTGCCATGATAACCTTCTTTATCTTCAAGCCAATTGATGCCGCGACCTTTCATTGTTTTAGCAATAATAACAACCGGTTTGTGCGTAATTTCGCGTGCTTTATCAAACACCTTCATTAACTGTTCGATATCATGCCCATCAACTAAAAGTGCCCGCCAATTAAAAGCATTAAAAATTTCAACATAACGTTGCGCATGATCTTCAAGCATTGTTGGATCACTTTGCCCTAACCGATTAACATCAATAATCGCAATTAAGTTATCAAGATGATAATGTGCAGCCAGTTGTACTGCTTCCCACACAGCCCCTTCACTGGTTTCTCCATCGCCCAGTAAAACATAACTATAATAATTACGCCGATCAGTCCGTGCAGATAATGCTTCACCAACACCGATAGAAAGACCTATACCAAGTGCGCCAGTTGCTGCCTCCGCATAAGGAAATCGTAATGTTGGATGCCCTTCCAAGACTGAACCCATTTTGCGATAGCTCATCATGTCTTTATCAGTTAACATACCAACTTCACGCCATGCAGCATATAGTAATGCTGATGCATGTCCTTTTGATAAAATAAGACGATCATTATCTGGATTGTTATAATGCTTGGGATCATAATACATTGCATAAAAAAATAAAACCGACATAATATCAGCAGCAGATAAACAACTTGTTGTATGTCCTGATCCGGCTTCACTTGGTGCAACAACTGACCAATAACGCATCCTATATGCTTTAAATTCAAGAAACGATTTCAAACCATTATGCATAATAAATAACTCCTATTTTATTTAAAAATTTTATCACGTGACCATAATAGCATTAATATCATTATTTATGAGCAATTTATAAAAAACAAAGCAATATTACAATTTAATATCTATCTATCCACCAAGCAAATGTTGAATTGCAGCAATTATTGGCTTGCTAACATCAAAAATTTCTATTTTTGGATTTTGCTGTCGTAAAGAAATTGTATTAGAAACAACTATTTTTTTTAATTTACTCTTGATAACTTTATCAAAAGCATCATCTGCAAAAACGGGATGAATAAAATAGCCATATAATTGCGTAAAACCTAATGTTGTAAGTTCATTAATTGCTTGTAATACTGTCTCACCAGTAGCAATAATATCATCAATAATGATAGCGGTAGTACTGCGACACATACCAATAGTTTTGGTAACACGAACACGATCAAGTGCATAGCGTTCTTTAATAATAGTCAAAAACTCAACATCAAGTTGCTCCGCAATAATTTGCACTCGTTCTTGTGC
>JBAVPH010000123.1:0-2098 GCA_049692855.1 Candidatus Babeliales bacterium
AAACATCTATATTTTTTATTGATCAGACAGTTTTTATTCTTTTTAGGGGTAACCTTATTACAAATGACTACTATTTGTAGCTCTCAAGAACAAAAAATAACTATCGATGAACGTATTGAAGAACTAAAAAGAAGAAATGTCCCACCTGAAAATATTGCTAATAATTTAGTTGAAAAATTTCAATACCTAGGGGGAAAAATCAATTTAACCCCTGAAGATAAAAAAAAAATAGCTGAACTAACAGAAAAATTAAGAAATTTAACAGCACAAACTTCTGATACATTTACACAATCGGAAGCACAACTAAGTTTAAAAAAAATTAGAGAATTAATTGCTCACAATTACAATATCTATCCATACTTAAATGTTATCTTTTCCTCTTTTGCTAAAGAAGGAGAATTAAAAAAAACGCATTATGTCTTTTATCATGCACAAGACAATGTATGGCGTATTCCACGTGATTTATATCGAAAACTTTATGAACGGCTAGATCCACTTTCAAAAAAAATTAAGGATTTTGAATTTCTTCGCTGGAATTTGCCAAGTAAAGAAATAGGAGCACAACAATTTGTTGTCGAAGGATTAAAGCGATTCGGGCTTATCAACGACACAAAAAGAGAAGCTAAAGTATTTTTACTGTCAACAAATCTTGCTCTTTTTGGTAATGTTGGTAATTCCTCAGAGTGCAGTTGGGACTATTTTGTAAAGCAACCAAGTCATCGAAAACTAAAAGCAGATGATTTAAAAGATATTCTTAATACTTTTGGCGTTGATCAGAAATATATACAACAAGTACTCAATCTTTCTCAATTATTAAGAACTAAAGAAAATACACTGCTTCAGATATTTATTCCTAAAGATATTGTAGACTATGTTAGTTATGTCGCTTATGCTTCAGGTATACCCGCAGATAAACAAACAATTGAATGGATACTCCAAAATATAAAACAAAGAAAAAAATATAAAAAGCCCCATAAGTATATGAACTCTTTTATGGAAATTACTAAAGAATTTAAAACAGCACAAAAAGAAAATCCGTTATTTAAGGAACTTCTTGAACGAGCAGAAAAAGGAGATTTTAATGTCAGTGATATATTAGAAATATATTGTAATACTCCTTGGGAAATTGAGAATATTAATTATTTACAAGCACGTCTTGTATTTAGTAATAAAATTCTTATGACTCCCGATATCGGTATAAAAATATTTAGATATGATGCTATATCAAGGGAAAAATTAAATCAATATGAGGAAAAACTTACTGCAATTGTTAACCAAATGGTAGAAGAGCTACTCAATAAAGTAAAAAATAAAAATAACAAATAACTTACGATTATATTTAAGAAAGGAATATAATGAAAAAAAACAAAATATTTAATCTATATTCATTGTTTATGGTAGTGGCATTATTTATCAATGGCACCACCTTAAATACCGCAGAAGAAACAAATGATATTATCAAATATCACCCATCCGAATATAAAAACACTTGTTTTTTGCCATATAAATGGGATGAAAAAGGAAATACCTGGGTTCTTCTTGGCTTAGAAAAGCGTACATCTGGCTATGTTTGGTTTGATTTTTGTGGAAAAAAAAATCGAAAAGACTCAGATTCATGGCAAACTGCACTGAGAGAGGCCTCAGAAGAAACTGCTGGCCAATTGCAATTTCGTGAAGGGCCAGCACTCACAGATAAACAGCATGATACAGTACATTATATTGCTCGTATTCAAAATATTGATCCTTACTTTATTGAGCAAGCAGCAGAACAATTACACGCAAGAAACAAAGGAAAACATATAGAAAAAACAGAATGGAGATGGGTAAAATTAGATGATTTCATTAATGGCACAAGTGAATTAAGTATATATTGGTTATTAAATAAGAAATTAAAAAATCCAATAATAGCAAGCTTCCTTGAATATCTCATTAAAATAGGAAAATCTAATTAAAATTTTATACAAAAAGTTTACTTAGAGCTTATACGAAAATAAAAAAAGGATTAAAGAGCCCTTTAAAATTGGCTATAATTAGCCAAATAACAAAAACAATAAAGGGCTCTAATGAAGCATATATCAAATTCACTTTGGAGTGAACT
>JBAVPH010000124.1:0-1538 GCA_049692855.1 Candidatus Babeliales bacterium
TTAGATGATGAACCAGGAGAAAACCTGAGCCTTCCTGTCGGCATATTACGGGAAACCAAAATTTGTGATAAAAATAATGAGATCATCAATAAAAAATAGAAAGGTATCCGCTTCATTAATGTAACAATTAATTTTGTTTTTTATCGGGTATATAATTCATAAATAAAAAAGTGATCACAAAAATATAAAATTTGTTCTATATAAAATCCGAAATCACATTTTTGTTCTTCACTTCCATATCCTTTTTTAGTTAAATACGGCTCAAGGGGATAAAAATAAACAAACTCTCCCTCTTTCTTGATATCAATAACTATCTTAATTGGGTGTCTTTTTACACGAACGTAAAAAGTTACATAAAAATCTATGCCTATATAATCACCTAGTTCTTCAATAGTCGGCTCAATAATTTTTGTCATTGATTCATCTTCATAAAAAACAAATTGATGCGTTGCTGCATTTTCTAATAATTGAGAAATACCTCTTATTATCAATTTTTCTTTTCTTTCCAGCATCATACTAATCGAAGCGTATACAAATTGTGGATTCATGTTTTTCCTTAAGTCACATTGATTTTTAAAGTGCGCTTGTTTCTAGTGCAAGTATAGTAAATTCATTGCACACCCTTAGCAATAAACGAATACATCGTGCAAAATCAATGCGATGAGAACCATCCAAAAAATCTTTTCTCCATATCAAGCCAAAACCGCCTATTGAAAAATTTATTAAATTATTTTTTTCTTTAAAAATCCATATAGAACAATCAGTATCTTGAAATTTTGAATGAATATAACGATCTTCATTTTCAAGCTTTACATTAAGTATTTGTTCTGTAGCATCACTGCTATTTAACTTTGGTGTACTAAAAGGAACATAACAATGAATATTATTTTCTATACATTTTTGAAAAAGATAAGTGATATTATTTTTTTCGTACTTTAAATTTAATATAACTTCAATAGAATAGAAAATGCTCATGCTCAATCCTGAACAAAATATATACCTTTTTTTATAAACCACTGTTTCCAACTGTCTGGTATAATTGTTTGAATAAACTCCAAAAATTTTATTAGTTTTAAAAGGCATCTGTCTCTAGAGAAAGAATAGTAAATTCGTTACAAACTCTAAGTAACAATCGAATATATCGTGCAAAGTCAATACCATAATGATTATCCATAAATTCTTTCTTCCATGCTACACAAAAGTCCCCTATAAAAAAATTTAATAAATTATTTTTTTCTTTATAAATCCATATAAAAAAATCAGTATCTTGAAATTTTGCATAAATTTTTGGCCTTTCATCTTCTTGTTCTATTGTTAATATTAAATTAGTAGCGCTGTTACTATCTAATTTATTTAAATTAAAGGGATTTTTATAAAGATAAACATTATTTTTTATGCACTTTTGCAAAAGATAATCAATATTATTTTTTTTAAATCTAAGAGCTTATACGAAAATTAAAAAAGGATTAAAGAGCCCTTTAAAATTGGCTATAATTAGCCAAATAACAAAAACAATAAAGGGCTCTAATGAAGCATAT
>JBAVPH010000125.1:0-2822 GCA_049692855.1 Candidatus Babeliales bacterium
TCTAGTTCACTCCAAAGTGAATTTGATATATGCTTCATTAGAGCCCTTTATTGTTTTTGTTATTTGGCTAATTATAGCCAATTTTAAAGGGCTCTTTAATCCTTTTTTTATTTTCGTATAAGCTCTAAATTTATAAATAGGGGTTTTAAAATATGCTGTTTAATAAATCAATAAAGAAATTAATTTTAGCATCATTGCTTATTATAATACCGGCACAAACAATGACAATATCATGGCCTCCTTTTTCAAGTGTACAACAAGGAGCAAGCCAGCTTTTTTCGAATATGACCAAGACAATGGAAAAAAACAAAATAATTGCGGCAGCTGTTATTGGAGGTTGCATTGCAATTTATTTAGGCAAAATTTATTTTAATCGAAAAAAAGCAGCAATAAGAGTAAGGGAAAGAGTTGCTTTTGTTGGTCGTGCTCAGTTAATAGTAGAATCTATTCGACAATCCAGAGATAGAAATAACCAGCAGGGAGGAGTTAACGAAGAAATTAACAATGAAGTTGATAGGCGCTGTTTTATTTGTTTGTGCAATGAAAATGAATCTGATGAAACACTACTGCAAGAAATACCGTGTCTAGGGCAAGATCATCCAGGGAGGGTTCATCAAAGTTGTTTAAATCAAGCACGAGGACAACGGCAAAGATGCCCAATCTGTCGTCATGAAGGTGAGGCTGCTGTTGAGAGACGAACAGGTAGGGAAGAAATGGGAAATGATAATTTTAGTACTTGGATAGGAAGAATGCAGAATCAAGGTGGGGCTGCTGCTGAGAGACGAATAGTGGAAAATGCTATGTTGATTAATGTGAGAGAAAGACTACAGAACGCATACCAATCTGGAAATGTAGAGGCTAGTCTTATTGAACAGCTTCAAAATTTGATTGGTGAAGGAAATCAAGTCAATTTTCATGAATTGAGAGTAGTAAATGGAAGAATTTTAAATCCCTAGAGAAATATAGACTAAATTTTTGTACAATTTTGTAAACAAAAGGGCGATGTTAAAAGCATCGCCTTTTTTATTGTATTAGACAATAACATTTGCATAGAATAATGGCATGAAGATAACATTTCTTGGTACGCGTGGTTATATTGATGCAAAAAACCGCCGACACCAACGACATACAATTACGCTGATTTCATATAAAAGAACGCGATTAATGATAGATTGTGGCCTGGATTGGCTTGATGGTAAATTTAAAAAATACAAGCCGACTGCCATTATTATTACGCATGCACATCCAGATCATGCCTGGGGGCTTAAAACGGGATCACCCTGTCCTGTTTATGCAACAAAAGAAAGTTGGCATCTTATGCAAAAATATCCAATCAAAGATAAACATATTGTTAAACCATACAAAAAATTTAAAATTGGATCTTTTATATGTGAAGCGTTTCCTGTTGTCCATTCAATTCGCGCACCAGCAGTTGGGTATCGTATTACCGGTGGGGCACATACTATTTTTTGTGCGCATGATATTATTTCTATTCCAGAAAGAAAAAAAGCATTAGTAGGAGTAGATCTTTATATTGGTGATGGTGCTTCTGTTGTACGGCCAATTATTCGACGAAAAAGTGATCAATTGTTTGGACATACGACGATTCGTGCACAGTTAGGCTGGTGTCAAAAAGAAGATGTACCACGCGCTATTTTTACCCATTGTGGATCACAAATTGTTGCTGGTGATGAGCGAACATTAGGTGCGCAAGTACGAAAATTAGGAAAAGAACGGGGAGTGGAGGCTTCTATTGCTTATGATGGCTTACAAATATATGTATGAAGGAACGATTGCAATTAAGTACGTAATCAATTTAGGATCATGAAGAAAGAGTGGATTATTGTTGCATTGCTAATTGGGGGAGTACTTATAATGGCGCAGAAAAAAAATCCATTAACAATCTACCAAAAAAAGCGAAATTTTACTCATTCTCCAGAACCAAAAGGAGCCGCAAAAAAGAAGAAAACAAAACAGCCTATTTTTGTTATTCAAGAACATGCGGCACGGAGTTTACATTATGATTTTCGTCTTGAAATTGATGGTGTGCTTAAATCATGGGCAGTTCCAAAAGGACCATCATTGAATTCGAGTACTAAGCGATTGGCGATACCTACTGAAGATCACCCAATGGAATATGCAACATTTGAAGGTATTATTCCACAGGGGTTATATGGTGCAGGACCAGTAATTGTTTGGGATAAAGGAACGTACCGTAACATAAAAGAAAAAGATAGCAAAATAGTTCCGATGGATACCTGCTACAAAGAGGGTACCATAGAAATTTTTCTCAAAGGAAAAAAATTAAAAGGTAAATTTGCATTAATACGAACAAAGCCTCCTCGCAAGCAATGGTTATTAATTAAAATGCGTGATGAATACGCAGATGCACGACGTAAACCAACAAGCTCACAGCCAGAATCAGTATTGTCTGGAAAAACAATTAAAGAGTTAAAAAGAGAAGAAAAAAAAGAGAAAAAAAATGGAGCGTAAAATAAAACTTGGTCGTTATTCCATAACGCTGACCTCAGAAAATAAAATATTATTTCCCAAAGCAGCTATTACGAAGGGAGAATTAATTAATTATTATGAGAGAATTGCGCCAATAATGATTCCGCATATAAAAAGCCGCCCTATATCAATGCATCGTTATGTGAATGGTATTACTGAAGAAGGATTTTACCAAAAAGATGCACCAGATTATTTTCCGTCCTGGATTGCCGTAGCGCCTATTAAAAAACAAGAGGGAGGGATAGTGCGTTATGTTTTATGTAATAATGCTGCAACACTAGTTTATCTTGCTAATCAGGCATGTATTACTC
>JBAVPH010000126.1:0-3509 GCA_049692855.1 Candidatus Babeliales bacterium
TAATATAAATAGTCAAAAAAGCCAGATATTAGCCAATATCTGGCTTTTTTATGTATTCGGAAAATCCTGGTTTTATTTTATTGACAGGAATAATTGATTTTGTTACAATTAGAATAATTAAAAATCATTGAAATATTCGGGGGCGTAATGGCTTCGACGTGGTATTGATGATTTCGAGAGCATGTCGAGCGTTTACTGAGTGCTCGTAAAAGAATCAGTTAAAACAATAAATGCAAACCCTAGTGTTGGTGGTGTTGCACCAACAGCTTTTGCCTAGTCTTTAGCTGTCTTATTAGTCAGACGTGTCTGTCAGTTTGACTAATTCGTAGAATATCAGATGGAACTCGCAGGCGAGATTGTATAGTTGCGTAGCCTGCTGTAGTATCACGAAGCTATCTCAAATGACAAACTATGTCTTCGAGGTGTCATGTGAGTAGATTCGAAGAATAAACATGAAGCGCTTGAAATTTACAGTATTGCGGACATGGGTTCGACTCCCATCGCCTCCACCAAAAATCTAATTAAATTTTTTTTCTTTTCAATAATCAAAAAATCCTTGTCTTTTTTTTATTTTCCACATTATAGTGAAAACTAGCTTAATCTGAATGCGATGGATGCGGGAGTGAGTGAAGGGAGAGTAGGGGTGAATCAATACGGAGCAGATAGGGCGCTCCCGCAAAATTCTTATCTTTTATATCATTATATATTTGCTGTAAATTTTTTTTTGCCTATTATTATACTAATTGAGCATTATATCATAGAAAATTAATAAAAATGGCAATGAGAATATTAGCGCCAAGAAGAGGACTCGGTAATGAAGTGGTATCAAGAATCCACTGAAGATGTTATTAAGTACTTAGGTACTGACCAATTACAGGGACTAACGAGTGATCAAGTAGAAAAACGACGGATGCATGATGGGGAAAATATTTTACCAGATGTTGAAGTAACAACACTCTGGTCCATTTTCTTGAGCCAATTTCAAAATCCACTTATTTATATTCTTCTTATTGCAGCTGTTATTATTTTTATTGTTAGTGATGATAAACGGGATGCGTTTATTATTAGTGGTGTTCTTCTTTTTAATGCGATTTTGGGCACTATTCAAGAAGGACGAACTCGTAATATTATTGAAAGTTTAAAACGATTTATCAAAACAGAATCTATTGTTTTACGTAATGGAAAAAAAGTAGTTATTGATGACAAAGATTTAGTAATTGGTGATATAATTTTTTTGCAAGAAGGAGGACGCGTTCCTGCTGATGCCCGCCTTATCATGTCGAATAATTTGCAAGTTGACGAATCAGTATTAACGGGAGAGTCAGAATCAGAGCGTAAAAAAATAGAAGCAATCAATAAAGAAATACCATTTGCTGATCAAACAAATATGTTGTTCAAAGGTACCTATGTGCTCGGAGGTTCTGGAAGTGCTGTTGTCGTTGAGATTGGCGCGCATACAGAAATTGGAAAAATTCAGCGGGCAGTTGAAACAATAGAGACTGCTATTCCACTCAAAAAAGAGGTTGATCGTCTTTCTTATTGGATTTTAATTTTTATTCTTTGCATATGTGTTTTTTTATTCATTATTGGGATTTTCACCGGAAAACCGATTAAGGAATTATTGGTTGTATTAACGGCTCTTTTTATTTGTGTTATTCCGGAAGGTTTGCCAGTTGTGCTAACATTAGTATTAGTCAGTGGTGCCTATCGAATGGCAAAACAGTCAGTATTAGTTAAAAATATGCAGGCAGTAGAGGCATTAGGCCGCACTGATGTTATTGTTATTGATAAAACTGGAACATTAACACGGAATGAGTTGATGGTATCAAATGTTTTTGCTGATGATACATTATGGCAGGTGGATGGTCAAGGTTATCATGCTAAGGGAAAAATTCAACCGCACAATGGAACAAAGGCTTCAATTGAACAAGGAAGTGATCTGATGCAAATGGGTACTGCGGCATTGCTATTAAATAGTGCTGAAATTACCTATCAGCCAAAACTTAATCTTTTCGATATTAAAGGAGATCCAACGGAAGCGGCGATGTTTATTTTTTCAAAAAAATTAGGCTTTTCTGAACAACAATTATACAAAGATTATCAAAAGATATATGAAATTCCTTTTGATCCGCTTTTGCGTTATCATGCAGGTTTTTATAAAAAAGGATCGGAATATTTTACGTATATTGTGGGTTCACCTGAAGTTATCGTAAAAGCTTGCACTTATGTAAATGAAACTGCAAAAAAAACACTTACTGAATTATTAATGCTTGGACTACGTGTTGTTGCTGTTGCAGTGAAAAAAATTAATTATGAAAAATTAGCTTCAATAAAATCTGATGATAAACAATTAGAAGCATTTAAAAAATTAGTAACGCATGATTTACAACTTCTTGGGTTTTTTGGCATGGAAGATTCTATCCGGCCAGAAATTGCTGCTATTGTACAAGAAGCACGTGATGCAGGACTAAAAATTGTAATGGCAACGGGGGATCATCAAAAGACTGCACTTTATGTTGGCAAGCAGGTTGGTATTTATAAGCCAGGAGATGATTTTATTGATGGTCTGACTCTTGAAAAATTATCAGATGCAGATCTTATGAAGCGGTTACCAAATATTACGGTATTTTCACGTGTTTCGCCAGAACATAAAATGCGTATTATAGAACTTTATCATCAAAAAGGAGAAATTGTTGCAATGACTGGTGATGGTATTAATGATGCTCCTTCATTAGTTGCTGCAGATTTGGGTATAGCAATGGGCGGCATTGGAACCGAAGTTGCAAAGCAGGCAGCAGATTTGATTTTATTGGATGACTCTTTTACGAACATTGTACATGCAATTGAGCAAGGGCGTCATATTTTTTATACACTTAAACGTGTGGTTCTTTATTTTTTTGCAACTAATCTTGGTGAAGTTTTAATTGTTTTATTTGCTTTTGTTATTAGTTTAGTGACGAGAAAAAATATCCCATTACCAATTACCGCAGCGCAGATATTATGGCTTAATTTAGTTACCGATGGTTTTCTGGATGTTGGTTTGTCAATGGAGCCACAAGAAAAGGGATTATTAGGAGCGCATTGGTTGCGTAACAAGCAAAATTTAATTGATTGGTCATTATTGGGCAAGGCTTTGTTTATGGCTATGCCAATGGGAATTGGTGGTCTTTATGTGTTTCTTCATTATTATCAATCAGGGGTAGAGCATGCGCGTACTATGACATTGCTTGTTCTTGCAATGTTTCAATGGTTTAATGCATGGAATTGCCGTTCAGCAACAAAATCTATATTTCAGATTGGTTTTTTTGCAAACAAATGGCTTATTTTAGCTACTGTATTTGTTTTGTCATTACAATTTGTTATTTTGTATATTCCAACAATGCAGAACTTGTTTAATACGGTGCCACTTTCTTGGCATGATTGGGGAGTGATTATTGCCATTTCATCGCCTATTCTATTTTTAGAAGAAATTCGTAAAGCTTTTGTTCGTTGGTATTATAAGGTAGGAT
>JBAVPH010000127.1:0-2812 GCA_049692855.1 Candidatus Babeliales bacterium
GTTTAATAGTAACGTTAAATGCACCTTTTGTTTTAATGGATTTATCAATTTTTACTTGATTTTTTGCAATAACAATTCCCTTTTTGGCGAGTAAATCAACTATTTCTGTTGCATTGACTGCACCATAAAGTTTGCCATCATCATGAGCCTTTTTTTTCAACGTTATTTTCAGATTTTTAATTTTTTCTGCAAGCATTGAAGTTTGTGTCTCAATTACTTCTTTACGATTTTCTACTTTTTTAACACGATTCACATAGAAAGGCTCATTCTCTTTTGTAATTTCTACTGCTAATTTACGTGGAATAAGAAAATTACGCGCATAACCATCACCTACTTTAATAATTTCACCGGCAAGACCAATTCTTTCAATATCTTTGCAGAGAAAGACTTTCATAATATCCTTTCTTATACTTATTGTAGTACCTATTTATTAAATTATACCGCAGAAAATCTCTGTTGAAAATTGCTAATAATAAACCTTTCTCTATTTTTACCTTCGAATAATTGATTCTTTTTATCTTTTGACAATACACAAGACAAAGAACAGACTACTTTATTATTTTTTATAAGTAATGATTCTATGTAAAATGATGATTCTTTTCTATTTATTTTTATTTTTCCATGGCAATTTTTATTATCTGATAACCATTGATCTGTTTCTATGATTAATGATTGAGCTGATTCTTTTCTGTCAATTTTACTTACATATACAATACCAACAGTAAGCAATGCTTGTGTGGCATAATATTGTTCTTCAAATTGCTCTCGTTTACAAGCAATATCAAGCAAATAGCTCATGCTTCTTATTCTATTTATGAAATAAGTACATATTATCATTGTTAATAATAATATAAATAAAAGAGCTGAACCTGATTTTGAAATCATCCTATTACCCGATTCTGTAAAGATATTATTTCAATTGTAGGTTTCATTTTTGATGCTGTATATTCTATAGTAATATTTTTTATGGACGGTTTATCTGTGCCTAATTGTTTATTAACCGTAAAAACCACGTTATTAAGCTGCTGTACAGCAAGACTTGTTGTTTTTTTATTCCACTTTTGTTTTTGTTTACTGTAACTACCTTCATTGCGAAAAAGCTTTTTGTTTTTAAAACACCAACCAATGTCTTTGTTTTGATTTGTAATAGACCAAATAATTTCCGAAGGAGTAATTTTTTTCCATTCGTGGAAAATCCTGGGTGTTTGGTGAATATCACGCACAAGAAGATCTTGAGCTGTGCACATATTAACAAGCGTTGCATTGCGATTTGCATGTATAAAATGATTTTTAAAAAATGTTATTATCCAATCAAAACTTAATACGATCAAAAACGAAAAAAGCAGTAAATAGATAAAAAAAGAAAGTAGCAAAAATCCTTTTTTATTTTTTTTCATTGCACATAAGCCCTGTTATCAACTTTACAGACCGCTTGGCCATTGTTGATTGCCAGGTTACCATAACCTCAACAAGTTGAAAATTTTTTTCAAGAGAGCTTGCAATTATTTTTGATAATATGGGCTTTTGCTGAGTAGTAATAGTGAACTTATCGTCTATCTGTTTAGAAGGTGAAAAACAATTTTCATTACGCATATTTTCAATAACATTGCGAGCGAAATTAAGTGCTTGAAAGCGCATAATAGCTTCCTGTTCTTGCTGTACCAAATACCATTGATTCCAAGCAATAAGAAGGCAACTCATACTAAAAACAATAAGGGCCGCCATCACCTCAAATAATAAAAACCCATTTTTAGTTTGATTTTTATCCACTGCTTTAGCCTTTCTTAGCTTACTGAGAAACAAAAGACAAATAGTTCACAATAATGTATACTTACAATATAGTAGATAATAAAGAATAGAATACCTATTAAAAAGAGTAAATTGTGCTCATTTTTGAAAATAAGCTTTAACAAGAGGATTTTATGAAATATACAAAATTTTTATTTATTTTCTTTTTTTTAATTGTTGGTATACCAACGTTATTGAAAACTTCAGCAGATGCAAATAATATGGATTTAGGGACTGCTCTTGGGCAACAAGGAAACACACAAGCTCTTGAAGATCTGGAAAAAGAACTTGAAAAAGCATCACAAAAAGTAGATACTTATGTTGCTTCTCTTCCACCTGAAGAGCAAGTAGAATTTCATAAAGCGGTAGAAAAATTAACAGAAGAGATCGAAAATATGAGCCCCGAAGAATTTGCTCAATTTTTTGAAGAATCTTTAGAATTTCCTCAATTTTTTGAAGAATCTTTTGGCGAAGAACTTCCACTTGAAGAAGAAGAAAAACCAGAAACAAAAGAAGAGAAGGAAATTAAAGAAGAAGAATTTTTGGCTCCAGAACCAGAAGTCAAAGAAGAACGGGGAGAACAATCAAAAGCAATTTCTCTTATTGATACAATTATCACTCACACTAATTCCTTTGGTGTAAAAACAACTAGCTCTCCAGATCTTCCTGGAAAAATAGAATTTTGGGGAAAACAAAACACCATAAAAGAATGGCCAGCAACTTTAACCTGGAAAAATTTTAGACAACAACTTGAAAATTTTAGTCAACAATTACATAAATTAAAAGATCAAGATCCTCAAACAAAAAAATATAAATACCTTGATGATTTTATTGAAAATGAATCATTGTATAATAATCTTGCACAACTCAAAACAAAAATTTCTCTTTATGAGCCAAAAATTGAAATACCTGAATTTGGCTTAGAAAAATTAAGCAATGAGTCAAAACAAGCAGTACAAAAAACAGTAAATGCATATACCGAAGCATTATATGCATTGAAAATACTAGAAGAGCTTACTAAATT
>JBAVPH010000128.1:0-2054 GCA_049692855.1 Candidatus Babeliales bacterium
AGTCAATACATTTTTTTTTGCTCTCTGCGATTTGTTGCGCAATGGCAGTTTCTGTTTTTTTATTCAAAAGTGGTATTTTCCCAATATCGCGTAGATAGGATTTTACACTATCTGCTACCTGGCCGGCAGAAGTTTGTCGTGATGTTATTTTTTCTTCTTCTTCTTCTTTCTCTTCTTCTTCAAATTCGTCATCATCTAAATTAAATGAACTTGCAAGTTTTGATTGTAATTTGAGGCGATTGGCTGCAAGTTCTTCGCTATCAAGCTCGTCCCCATTAAGTTGATTATTTTCAAGTTCTTCTTGCGTAATAAATTCTACATGCTCTTTTTCTAATTTGCGAAACAAATTTCCTGTTTCCTGCTCATTTAAGTTACTTTTATCGCCAAATTCAATAAGTTCTTCATAAGTCAAAAAGCCGTCTTTTTTCCCTTTTTCAATAAACTCTTCTACTAATTCTTCTTTAAGATCTACGCCAGTTGCTTTTGTTTTTTTATTTTTTTTTGGCATTATCAATCACCTTTAATTATAGAATTATCCTTGCTAAATGCGGCAAGAATCATTTTTTTTCTTATTTTTATGAAATCATCTAAAATTTCTTGCATTTTTTTTTCATTACCTTGCTGTTTTACTTGCAACAGTTTTGTTTTTGTTTCTTGTGCTATTATTTTCCATTGTTGCTTTTGCCACTGCACATATAATTGATTAAATATTGTTTCACTTATCTCTTCTTGACTTAATAAAAGTTGGCTTAACCATTGCTTTTGTAGATCATTTAATTGGTCAAAAAATTGGCTAAATACAAAGGATTCCCCTTGGCTTGCCAATTTTAATTGCTTTAACATGGTACATAATGGGGATGATAAGTGATCGAGAATATATTGTTCATTTTCCCTATTTAGCAGTTTTATATTATTTACTATAGCACAAAATATCTTTTTTTCCAGGGCAGGAATAGGCTTTTTTAGCTGAACAGGCTTATTGATAGGGGTTTTTTCAGTAGTTTGATTGGATTGGTTTTCTTTATTTTTGATGTGCAAAAGCTCTCGTTTAAGCGATTCAAAAGGAATGTTAAAGGTATTTGCTCCTTTTTGCAATAAAATATCTTGTTTGAGTGAATCTTGAATGGGGGCCATCGTCTGAAGGAATGTCCGTATAGTCCCTAATTTACTACTCAATGGTTTTGAGGAAAAATTATTGCCAAGCGAATTAATAAAAAATAAGAAGATATCTTGTGCTTGTTCAATAAGTGGTTGAAGATTATTATTTCCCTCCAAAAAAGAGGCCGGATCTTCTTGTGGAGGAAGGTTGACCACCTTCAGGTCCAAATTTGCTTCCCAACAGAGTTGTGTAAGACGTAAAATGGCGTTTTTCCCTGCGTTGTCTTCATCGTAAAGAATATAGAGTTCTTGTGCATAACGGCTTAATAATTTTAAGTGGTTTCGGGTGCAAGCTGTTCCCAAGGTTGCGACAGTATTTGTAAAGCCATGTTGCACCATTGCAATGCAGTCGGTATACCCTTCAACCAAAAATACAATGCCACTTTCTTGAATACTTTTTTTAGCAAGGTCAAGACCAAAAAGAAGATCTCCCTTTATAAAATTGATATCTTCTCGAGAATTATAATATTTGGGACGTGTATCTTCTTTTCTTATAATACGCCCACCAAATCCACAAAATTGACCTAAATGATTTTTTATAGGAAAAATAATTCGATCTTCAAATGGCGAATATAAGACTGTTTTTCCTTCGTTTAAAATATGTGTCTCTATTAAATCTTTTGGCAAAATTTGTTTTTCTCTCATTGCTTGAATCAATGCTTTAATTACATGCAATCCTCCTGGAAAGTATCCCAACATAAAAGAGGTGAGACTCGTACGGTTAAATCCTCTTTTTTGAAAATAGTGAAGGAGCGTAGGATTTTTCAATAAATTGTCATGAGACCATTGTGCGACAAATTTGCAAATATTTGTATAGCGATTTTTTTTTTCAGTTGTTTTTTCTATTTTTTCGTAATCTAATGTTTCAGGTAAATTAATTTGATATTGCTCTACCA
>JBAVPH010000129.1:0-5705 GCA_049692855.1 Candidatus Babeliales bacterium
AATTTTTTTGCATAATCAAGGACCCGAGCAAAGCGAGTAAGTCCTGCGATTATAACGAGTAGATTAAAAAACATGAGAGTATCAAATATATAAGAAGGAAAAATCATCATGAATGCAAAAGCAACAAAAGCTTCTGCTCGCTCTACAATACTGCGATCATAATACATACTTTTTTTACTCATGTTAGGAAAAAGTGCGCCAGCAGCAACAAAAGTAGAAAAGTGAAGCAAAACAGCAATAAAAAAAATTATGTAAGCAAGATAATGTTGTGGATAAAGAAACGTAAAACCTAAAATAATGGCCGCTTCAACCATTCGATCAGAAATTAAATCAATATAAGCACCAATTTTTTGAGATTGATTTGTTATGCGCGCAACGGTGCCGTCTAATATATCGAGCATGCCAGAAAGTAATAAAAAAAATAAAGCGAACAATAAGTAATTTGCATAAATAAAAAATGCAGTAATAATGCCAGTAAAAAATGCGAATAGGGTTATTGTATTGGGAGAAATACGATAGGGGACACAAAAAGTATGCGTTATTTTATCAAAAAAAGGTTGTACTTTTGACCGCATATAGCTTTCAATCATTTTTTTCCTTTTTAATAGGTTTCTTATTTCGTACCATAGCATTTTTTTATATTGATTAATATATTAGAGGGGTGTTTTTCAGTTTAAAAAGGAGAGGTATGAAATTAATAATATTTTGTTTGTTGCTCATATCACAATTTATTGATGCGGGAAATGATCAAGATTCAAGAGAATCAGTAACTAGTGCAGCGGTAACAGCAGGAACTCTTGCTATTTTAACAACTAAAGCAGGGGCAATAAAAGCGCTTGTGATTGGTAGTGGTGTTGTTCCTTATGCCGCAACTGCTGGAAGCATTGTAGCTTTGTACCTGGTAGCGCAGGGTTGGGGTTGGTTACATGAGAAATACATTCTGAGAAGAACTAATGAAAAAGTAAATGAAATAGGCAAGGGTGTTATAAAGCTGACACAAAATGTGAGAAAAGTAAGAGAAGGTATTGCTAGGGTTGACGATACAACAAATAATTTTAGAAAAGAAGTAATAGAAAGATTTGATACTGTTGATATAAATACTAAGAATATACAAGTTAGCCAAGATTCTTCTTTAAAAGAGCTATGTGCTACTCGCCAGCAAATTACTAGTGTGGATGGCAAATTGGAAACACAATTTAAAGAAATTACACAGATAAAAGAAAAAATAGCTAGGATTGAAGCAAATAGTCAAAAAACTCTAAAACAATTAAATAATTTAGGGAAGCAGCAGAGTGAAAGTAATAAAAATATTCAAAATTTACATAACACAGTAAATGAAATTCAAAAAATTCTCAAAGAGCTTAAGGAACAGTCTAAGTTTCAAGAAGAATTGTTGCAGCAAAACATAAATCGGGTAGAGCAGTCGCAAAATGAGACGCGAAAATTACAAATGGATCTCCGCAAAAAAGTTGTTAAATTAGACGGGAAAGTGGATGGAATAAATGAGAATATAAACAGCTTGCATAAAAAATTTGATGATTTCATCACCAGTAACTGTAATGTTCTTATTGTGCCCAGAAGTTTCAATTCTTCATTAGATAGACATTCTAGTAAGCATTATCAAGTAGAAACATAAAAGCTAAGGGTGAGATAATGAAATTTGATTATGATGTTGCAGTAATTGGTGGCGGGGCTGGCGGATTAACGGCGGCAAAAACAGCGCGAGGATTTGGTAAACGTGTTGTTATCATAGAAAAAACAGGACGGCTTGGCGGTGAATGTACTTGGACGGGTTGTGTGCCAAGTAAAACACTAATTAAGGCAGCACAAATTGCTTTTCAAACAAAGCATATGCAAAAATTTGGCTTAAAAGCAAAAGATAGAGATCTCATTGATACAACTGGAGTAATGGACCATGCGCGAGCAACCGTTGAGCAAATATATAAGACGCATACACCTGAACGTCTTGTACAAGAAGGAATAGCAGTCTTGTTTGGTATACCTTCTTTTTTAGATTCATCACACATTCAGCTTGATCAAGATATAATCACAGCAAAAAAAATTATCATTGCCACGGGTTCTTCTCCTTTTATTCCATCAGTTGAAGGTATTGAACATGTTTCCTATCTGACAAATGAGACGTTATTTAATCTCAAAACATTACCAGCATCAATGATTATTTTAGGAGGTGGGCCGATTGGGGTTGAAATGGCATCTGCTCTTAATCGATTAGGTGTATCTATTACTTTGATTGAAATGCAGGATCGTATTTTAGCGAGGGATGATAAAGAATTAGTTGAACTTTTAACACCCATTTTAACAAAAGAAGGTATTACATTGCTCACTGGGACACGGGCAACAAAGGTAAAAGAGCAAAACAATAAAATAATAGTTACTTGTATTCATGAAAATAAAATAATAGATATACAGGCAGAGACATTATTAGTTGCAACAGGAAGAAAGCCAAACGTTGATGATTTAGGATTGTCCAATGCAAAAATCCAGACAAATAAAAAAGGAATTATTGTTGATCAATATTTACGAACAACAGCACCAACTATTTATGCATGTGGTGATGTAGTTGGCCCTTATTTGTTTAGTCATATGGCATGGTGTCAAGCAGTTATTGCAACGCGTAATGCACTTATTCCTTTTTTTAAAAAATCGGTAGATTACTCCAATGTAATTTGGGTAACATTTAGTGCACCATCACTCGCAACAGCAGGCATGACTGAAGAAGCTGCACGTGAAAAATATGGTGATGTAGTCAATATTTACAAGCATTCATATGATAAGATTGACAGAGCACATATCGATAATGCTACTTCTGGTTTAATAAAAGTTATTACTGATAAAAAAAATAAAATACTGGGGGTGCATATTCTGGGAGAACGAGCTGGTGATATTGTACATGAACTGCAAGAAGCAAAAACAAAAGGAATTCATCTTTCAGATTTGCAAGATGTTATTCATGCTTACCCAACATACGCAGAACTCAATTGGGCGGTGGCAAAGTCCGCCTATCTTGAAAAATTAGAACGAAATATTGTGATTCGTTTGCTTAAATGGCTATTTTTTAAAAAGAATAAAGAAGTAAACTAAAAGGAATTAATGAAAAATTCAGTTAAAAAAACACTTATTATTGGTTTATTTTTAATTTGTACTATTATGCTAATTCAATATTTTAGTATTGGTGAGTATTTAACACTTGAGCAGTTAAAAAACAATAAAAATTATTTAAAAGAGTTAGTAGGAAATAATTATTGGTATTCTGTGGTTGTTTACTTGGGAATTTACATTAGTGTTATTGCGCTTTGTATACCAGCAACACCGCCACTGACTATTGTTGGTGGTTTTTTATTTGGTTTGATTCCTGGTCTATCATACGCTTTTATTGGCGCGACAATTGGATCAACTATTTCTTTTTTAATTGTACGCTATGTATTAAAAAATACAGTAAGCGCATATTTTCAGGTACAAATTGAGCAATTTCAAAAACAAATGTCAATTTATGGTATGGCAATTTATTTATTAATTTTACAACTGGCGACAATTTTTCCCTTTTTTATGATCAACACACTTGCAGCGCTTGCACATGTTCCATTATGGGTTTTAATCTGGACAAGCGCAGTTGGTTCATTTCCTTCTTTATTTGCTTATACATTAGCTGGTCGACAACTTTGTAGGATTGAGTCAGTGGGGGATGTATTTTCACCATCGATTATTATTGTTTTTTTATTATTAATATTAGTCGCTTTATTGCCATTATTTTTTCGTAAATTTCGCTGAAAAAAAGTTTTTATGAATAAAAAGCTTATTTTTTTATTTATATTTATAGTAATCATCATTCTTGCACGATTATTTAGTGTTGCTGAATGGATTAATCTTAATCAACTAAAAATACACCGTGATTATTTACAGCATCTTGTAGAGCAACATTATTTATTAGCGGTACTTTGTTATATTGGCCTGTATATCCTTGTGGTTTCATTTTCTTTGCCAATAGGAGCAATTTTAACTGTTGCAGGAGGATTTTTGTTTGGCATAACTTCAGGGGTAATTTATGCCAATATTGGTGCAACGGGAGGAGCAACAATTGCTTTTTTACTTGTGCGTTATTTTATAGGTGGGACGCTACAGCAGAAGTATGCAATCCAACTAGCACGGTTTAATAAATCGATAGTATTATATGGAAGTAATTATTTGCTCGCAATTCGTTTTATCGTGATTATTCCTTTTTTTTTAGTCAATATTCTTGCTGGTCTGACAAATATTGCGATTTGGACTTTTATATGGACAACAGCAGTAGGTGTTTTGCCAGGATCATTTATATATGCTTTTGCTGGGAAACAACTGGGTTCAGTTGAAAGAGTCCATGATATTTTTTCTTTTCATATGTTTTTAGCGCTTCTTTTTCTTGCGCTTTTTGCTTTACTTCCAATTATTTTTTCCTATTTACGAAAACGATCTCAACGCTCAAGGAATAGATGAAGCGAAAGATAAAAAAAGCATTTTTAATTGGTTTAGTCTTACTTATCACCATAATATTATTTTATTATTTTGATATTAATGATTATTTAACGCTTGAAAATTTAAAAAATCATAAAAATTATTTAAAGGAAATAGTTAAGAATAATTATTTATTTTCAATTATTTGTTACCTAGGGACATTTGTAAATGTAATTATTTTTTGTATTCCCGTTACGCCGCCACTTTCTATAATAAGTGGTTTTTTATTTGGGTTTTTACCCGGCTTGCTTTACGCATTAATTGGTGCAACAATTGGAGCAGCTATTTCTTTCTTATTAATGCGCTATGTATTTAAAAATTTAATTACTATTTATTTGCATCAGCAAATTGAAAAATTTAATCGACAAATATCAGTTTATGGTATGGCATACGATTTATTGATACTGCAGTTCGCAACTATTCCTTTTTTTATTATTAATGCATTAGCGGCGTTGGGCAAGGTATCAATTTGGGTTTTTATCTGGACAACATTTGTTGGATCGCTCCCTTCTTTTTTTATTTATGCATTGGCAGGAAAACAAATTAGCAAAATTGAATCAATATATGATGTATTTTCCTTTACTGTTATTGTTGTTTTTGTATTGCTCATAGGAGTAATGTTATTTCCGCTTTTTTTTCGAAAATTTCGCTAATTAATAAACTATGATTATTTAGATAATATGTTATTCAACGTAAGGCATGACAACCTATATGTTTTTTTAGATAAAAGAAAAGCAGGGTCAAACGTATTTTTCTTTGAACTGAAATTTTTATTTTTTTGGGGATAAGTGGTCTCAATGTGATTAAAAATTTTATTACGATTGCGTTTTGAATTGAATAATTTTTTATCTTTTTTATAGTGGACGAATGCGATACCAAAAGCTTTTGCAGCAATACAATTTTCTAATTGATCATCAAAAAATATACATTCTTCGGGATTTAAATTGTATTGTGTAATGAGTTTTTGATAAATTTTTTTACTTGGTTTTGTAGAGCAGTGTTCGCCGGAAATAATAATACCATCAAACAGATCGAATATATTTTGGTATTTTTTTCTTAATAAACCAAAAGATTCCTTATCCCAATTTGATAATACGTAAACCTGGTGACCATTTTCTTTGCATTTTTTTACAAATTTAATGGCATTAGAATTGAACTTCATCATTTGGTAAAATTCTTCAGGAGTAAATATCAAC
>JBAVPH010000130.1:0-1623 GCA_049692855.1 Candidatus Babeliales bacterium
ACCATTTTGTTTTGCAATACAACCTAGGTACAAATTATCACCATTGCATGCTGAATCACACACCCCATGATAGCAATTCATATTTGCTTTACACCATTTCAAGCAGCTGGTGTCAACATTATCAAGCACAAATCCATTGCCAGCATTTTTTATTGCTTGGCATGAAGTTACTGTTACATTCTCTGATTGCTGTAACGCAAACCCATCTCCCAAACAATTGATAATTTGACAATTTTCTAGAGTAACTTTCTCTGTACAATTTATATTAATACCCGTAATTGACGACAAGACACAATCTGGTACGTCAATAACACTGTCAACAACAGAACTAATTGGAAATTCTTTAAAAATACCAACATTCAATACGTTAACATTATTAATTTGCAAACAGGTAATTGGTGCAATCAGCGATGGCATATCAACAAGACTATCTAATACACTCATGGAAACAAATGCAATATTATTGGTGGCATCGGCATTAATGCCTTTGTCATTCATATTACAAAGCGTCCCATTCTGTATCGTAATATTTTGCAGACCAGAATTGATTGCGATACCAATACTTCCGCCTGCACTTCCATCTATTTTTTTTTCTTGTAAGTCAAATACAACATTATCTGATGCTACCATAATTGCCGTCCCAGTAGAAAAATTAACTGACTCTGCCAAACAATAGACACCAGGATTTTCAATAGTATAAGGGATATCACTTTGAAATATTAATGTTTCACACTCATCGTTAAGTTCTATGTTATCTATTGCTGACAATTCTATTTCTTGTTTTTCAGCAATTTTTTCTAATTTTGAACAAATTAGTGCATCATGAACTGAAATGTTTTCAGCAAGAACTTCTAATTTTGAACAAATTTTGTTGAGTCCAGGATTTATTTCTTCAACAAAAGATTCCAATATTTCTAATTTTGAACAAACAATATCATTGTGGGAAATAAGATCGGCATCTATTTTTTCAATTTTTGAACAAATAATATCTTGTTGTGACTCAAGCCAATCTAATTTTGATCCTTCTGCACCTACACATTCACCAATACGCGACATCAATCGCCATAAATTTTCTCCTGGTTGTGGATTTACTTTTGCAGTAACTGCATTAACAATTAGTAAAAAAAATATAGTAATCCACGTTTTTGATTTAATAGAATTATTGTTCATCAACTATTTCCTTTTAATGCAATAAGCTTTACTTCACCTAATTTAAATCACTCATTCTCTTTTGTACTTTAGATGTCCAATCAAATTTTAATAAAAACAAAGAATATATAAAACATTTTATTCACTAATACTAAAAAAATTATCTTACTATTTTTTAATAATCAACAAAGAAAATTACGCTTCCACATTTGCCCAAAAACTTGTGCTGGCAACTGGTGTTGTTACCAATGGTACACTCATATAATTACCATTCATATTATTATGCGATCTATTATTGAAAAATTGATTATTAATACCTAAATTTTCAATACCAATATTATTATTTCGCAATGCTTCATTGCTCAGCAATTGGCAACTATCTGATAATGGTTCAACTAGAAATCCATCTGAAACATTGTGTATTGCTGCAGAGTCTCGCACATCATATGCTTTCCCCGCAATATTAAACCCATC
>JBAVPH010000131.1:0-6913 GCA_049692855.1 Candidatus Babeliales bacterium
ATCTATAACTGCTATAAGCTTGCCATTTTTTACTAACAAATTGCCAGCTACCACACCACCATGCGCCCAAACAGGAGATTTTTGCCAATGAGAAGCAAGTGCTTCATTCCAAATTGCAAGTGCAAGATTAGTATCAATTTTTTCTTTTAAAATAGTAATTGCCTCTTGTATTGTTCATCATACATTTTTAACGAACCTCCACGATAAAAATTTTGTGGACTTGCTAATGGACCATCTTTGGATTTAATCTTTTCTAAGGCAACTAAAAATTCCTAGTATATAATTCATTCAAGTCTTTTTTTTGTTTTTATTTAGCTAATAATAGCTAATTTTAAAGAGCTATTTAATCCTTAATTAACTTTCGTATAAGCTCTTAGTATAGTTTCATTCTAAGAAGTGTTATCAGGAGAGGATCAATGATGATAGAAAAAATAAAACTATTTCGGTTATTAATCTTTTTATCCTTAATTCAGCTTTATACAGTTCAGGCAAGTAGGGTTATAGCAATGATCGCTATACCAGAGGGCAATTCTCCAGCAGCAATTGCTATTACCCCGAATGGCAAATTTGGCTATGTTGCTAATAGCAACAATGATAATGTTCCTGGTGGGAGTACGGTGACGGTTCTTGATCTTGCAACTAATACCATAGTCAAAACAATTACCCACGCAAGTTTTAATGAACCATACACCGTTACCATAAATACTGCCGGAACCAAAGCGTACGTTACCAATAGTGGGGGGACTACTGTCTCTATTATTGATATAGCCACTAATACCGTGACGGATACTATTGTCGGCTTTGATGGCCCGTCAGGCTTTGTTATCACCCCAGATGAAGCTACGGCGTATGTAAATAATTATGGTAGCGCTGCTGGTGTAGGCAGCGGGAATGGCACAACGGTAAACGTCGTTAATCTAAACACCAATACCATTAGCGGAACGATTATGGTAGGGCTTGCCCCTGCGTCTCTTGCGGTCACTCCCGATGGATCTCGCGTATATACAATCAACTATGTAAATGGTAATCCAGGCACAGGAACAATGAGTATTATACGAACAAGTGATAATACGGTAGTAGGCACGATTAAAGGATTTTTTGGGCCGTTTGGTATTGCTATAACCCCAGATGGCAATTTTGCCTATGTAACTAATTTTGGCAGTAACAACTTTTCGCCTTTGACGGGTGGCATTGCGCCGAACGTGGTTTCTGGGACTACCGTTAGCAAAGTTAATTTAAACTCAAATAATATCGTGGCAACCTTTACGCTGGGCAATCAACCTGCAGGTGTAGCAATTACCCCTGATGGAAAGTTTGTCTATACAAGTAACTATAATACGTTTTATCTGGGGGCAAATTTTACTAATTTAACGCCTGGTACCGGTACTATTAATGTTATTGATGTATGTTGCGATAAAATATTGTGCCCTGAAATAGTGGTTGGTTCATCGCCAGCAAGTGTAACCATAACTCCTGATGGTACCCGTGCGTATATTGCCAACTATAGCTCAAATGATGTGAGTGTGATTAATATTGTTGATTGTGCATGGCTTAATGTTTGTTGTTAAAGGTAGGTATATGAAAAAATTATTATTTTTCTTTTCAATAATTTTCTTTAGTTCTCTGCAACTAAAAGGCTTGGATAAAGAGTATTACCCTTTTAATACAACAGTTACTGCAGGTTTTGTTTTTAAGAATGATTGTCGATTCAAGCAAGTATATGGAAAGGGTATGATCAATACCATAACAGCAGATTTTTGCTACCGGGCATGGCAGGTATGGGGTTTTGGTGCAAAGTTGAGCTATTGGCGCAGAAAGGGCTGCACCTCATTTTTGCAGCAACGTGCACTTGCCCAACAGGTACCATTTACGATATATGTTCGCAGGATCAAAACGTTTGATAGAGGGATTCAGCTTTATGGTTCTCTTGGCGCAGGATTTATCTGGACAAAAGAGAAAAGTTATCTTGGCTGCCCAACCACAACTAAGGGAATTGGGGAGATTGAAGCAGGCATTAATTCTCCCGTGTGGCATCATCTCAATCTTACTCTTGCGCTCCGGTATCTTTTCCCGCCGCAATACTATAACGGTGATAAAGCAAATGTTGGCGGCGTTGATCTGCGCGCTGGCATTGGTGTTTCATTCTAAAAAGGCAGTACCATGATAAAAAGTCCTATTACAGCAGTATTACTAGCGTTTCTTTGTGCTCATATTTATGGCAGAGATGTTCTTTTAGAGTTTAAAGGTGCATATTTTGTACCAACTAATTCTACATTCAGAAACTGTTACAAGGGGACTGTCATCTACGGGCCCGAGTTGACCATTCAACTGAAGGAGCAAAAAAATTGGTATGCATTTGCAAGCCTTGATTTTCTCAAGCAAAAGGGAAGGTTTTTAAGTTTATGTGATTCTACGACGCTGCGTATGATGTTTTTGGCAGCTGGTATAAAATATATCTTTCCCTTCAAACATGCTGATTTGTATCTTGGCTTAGGCTTTCAAGCAGATCGTTTGAATAAAAAAAGTCGTAATAAGTTTGTAACGACTCAAAACACCATATGGGGCTATGGTGGCATTGCAAAAATTGGCAGCTACATTCATTTGCCCCATAATTTTTTTATTGATCTTTTTTTTGATTATGGTTTTGTCTGGACACCAAAAACCAATTTTTATGGCAACAGGGCTACCCGTCAGCGCACGAATGTGGGAGCTGCTATTTTTGGTGCTGCTATTGGCTACAGATTTTAGCAGCAGGGCGTGAGTGTTACTTTGAAAATGTATGGTGATGCAGCAGAGTCTGAAATGACATTTGTGTTGGCTACTGTGCTTTGAATGCCACCCATTATATAACCAATTACAGTCGGTTTTTTAATTTTTTTTAAATTCAAAACATTATTAGAAAATATTGGTAGATCGGGAGCAAGCACAAAACGTGCACCGGCTCCAAATCGCAATCGATTTCCTGGGTTAGATTGTGTTGATAGAATAACCGGGTATTCGACCGGTAAGAAAAATTGTTGATAATTGCCTGATGCAGATCGTTTTACTACAGTAATCTCATTAGTAAATGGAAAATCAGTACTGGTCATAAATTGCCCATTTTCAAAAAATCCGTACGTTATGCCGCCAAATAACACCGTATACATATCTCCATTTTTTGAAAGTAGCTCAACATGGGCGCTTGCATAGTTAGTCATAGCTTGTTTGAAGGTATTTTCCAATGTTGAGTCTGCCATGGTCGGTGTCCCATCTGTAGTAATTTCAACCGGCACTGTCCAGATACCGGTATTGAGAGTAAATACTCCTGATAAGGCAACGTAGGCGGGAGTGTCTTTGCATTTATTTGTTTTTATAATAGGGATAATATTTAAATCTCTTCGTCGATAATTTGGATCAGGGATTGTTGATTCATGAATACACACTCCAAGGTTGCAACCATCATCTACAATGTCAAAGGCACGAACTTGCCGGGTGTAAATACCATTAGAAGAGGTGGTATAGTTTCCAATAAAATTTTGGCCAAAGATAAGCAGCGTTGGGCATTGACCAAATTGATACATTGCTCCGCCTGTCACCTGAAAAATAGGGTTAGAAATTTGACGGATATATTCAGATGCGCGGCAGGAACAGGATGGATTGGTTACCCAATGGATAAGGCCAGAGATGTTTATTGCAGTAAGAGTATCTTTTGTTGAGAAAGTATTGGTCGCCGTATCAATACCGTAACCACCGGTAATATAGAGAGTATTGTTTATTTGATGAGATTGCGGGCTTACTACAGAAAGCGTATCAATTTCTGCTTGGCTTAGCCCGGATAATGGATCATCTAGTGATCTAAATTGTACTCGCTTACTATATGTATCTACCACAAACACATTACGATTTTGTTCTGAAGGGGGAAAGTCGCCGTTATTGGCAAAGCCATGCAGTCCATTGGTGCGGCCGGTTATAAAAAGGTATTGTGATCCCTGTTGCCCGACAGCTGCAGAATGTATACCGCCGGGAATTTGAAAATCATCTACCGTAATACTAATTTTAAATGGCAGTGTACCATTGGTTATTACGGGGGTCACATTCTCCGTTTGATTTACCATACAATACAATACCGAACTGTGTACAAGTAGTAATAATAGTAACTTTTTCATTGTTCATCACTCTCTTTTACAGGTGTAGCCAAACATGCTGGCATCGTAAAATCTGCTACAAAAACTTGGCATGTTTTATCAAGACCCCTTTTTGATGTCCAGGTTATTTGTGTACCTTGCCTATTAAAACTGGCCATTCCATCAAAGCCTGGATTATACGTTAAACGATGTAAGTCGTTTGTGATGGTGTTTAATAAATACAATTCATATTGATGATGACCGTGCAGCGATGTGGTAAAAACTATTACGTGCCCATTGTGATGCCAAAACGGCGCCCAGTTTACCGATCCATTGGTAGTTAATTGTTGAATTTTTTGGGTCTGACAATCAATAGAGTAGATTTGTAAATAATCTTTTTTTTCGTAATCGGCACGAAATATAATTTTTTCGCCTGAGGGGGAGAAAAACGGGCCGCCATTATAGCTGGTAGTGGTATGCGTAATTTGCTGCATGTCAGAGCCGTCTGCATTCATGGTATACAGATTCATGTTCCCTGAAGCATTGCTTGCAAATACGATACGTGCTCCATCCCAAGAGTATGAGCATTCTGCTTTATAGGCAAGTCCTGTGGTAAGAGCTACTAAATTTGAGCCATCTGGATTAGCTTCATAAATATTCATGTATGGCGTAAATTTCCACACGTAGTTTTTGCTCTCCCGCTGATAGCCGGGAACATTGAGGTTACTCTCTTGATTATCAGGAGCGCTATGACTTGAGGCAAATATAATTTTTTTGCCATCAGGCCTAAAGTAAGCGCAGGTGCAGGCGCCACACCCGGTACTTATTAGACGGGGTTTCCCTTTTTCAATATCGATTGAGTAAATCTGATACTGCTTTTTACCCGTTGGCACTGCTTGAAAGAGTAACATTTTGCCATCAGGCGAAAAGTAAGATTCTCCCGCCTTTTCAAAGCCCATTGAAGGAAAGGTAATCTGCCTGATATTACGCAAAAGCATTTGCTCTCGAGGATCTGCTTGAGCAGAACTTATAAGCGAGGAGATAATGATAACAACGCTATAATAACGTCTGTGCATGATTATTTTTAGTTTAAAATTTTTATAAAAATATTCTTTTAAAATAAACTATATTGCTGACTTATATTGCAAGAGTTGCGATTTCTATCCATACTAAAGTTATAAAATAGGCTGTTGCGGGACGCCAGTCTTCGCTCCTTCAGAGATATGCCTGGCGCAGACAATTTTTTAAATGATTAGCAAAAACAAAAAAACAGTAGCGAAGACTGCCCGGCGTAGTTTTAAAAACGGAGCCTGGGCTGGCTCGATTAAAATTATGTATCATTATGTTTATTTTATACGCTCAATAAAGTTCCCAAAAACAGTTTATGTTAGACTACACTATCAATTTAAAACAAAAGCTTGAGACTCAATAACTCGAGCGGATATAATCCTTTGCATGATATTTTAGAGACAAGCATAAAGCTGCAAAATTTGAACGATGTTTAAAATCTCATTCGGGTAAAGCATTCGCTAAAAAGCAGTATCACTTTTCTTCAAATTGCTTGTTCTTTAAGTCTTTTTAAGATGAACAAGATTTTCGCATAAGCTCTTAAAAAGAATACATAATCTACTTTTTCTCACAAACATGAATATATTTTTGTTTAAAGTTAAAAACATTTTTTACATAAAAAAAACGCCGTGAAAAAATGTAATAATGAAATAACCTTTATAAAATTTGATTTTTTCTTACATTTTACTTTTTATTTTCATAAATTGTGATGAGTTATCAATTTTAGTTTTATCTACCATTTTCATATTACCATAGACAATCTGTTCTATCACCCTTGGGTAAAGTTCATGTTCAGCTTTGTGGATTTTTTCCTTCAGTGTTGCTAATGTTTCATCATTTGCTATTGGAACAACTTTCTGTGCAATAATTGGACCGGTATCTATCCCTTCATCTACAAAATGTACAGTTACCCCCGTTACTTTAACCCCATATGCAAATGCACCTTTAATTCCATTATTTCCGGGAAATGATGGTAATAATGCAGGATGAATGTTAATTACCTGATTTGGAAAATGATTTAAAAAATCTTTATGAATAATTACCATAAAACCTGCTGCGCAAATCAAGCCATTCTTTGGCGTAACACCATGCTCTTCTAAACATGCTATTAGTTTTTGAGCATACTGCTTGCGTGTTATTGATTTTTTTTCATTCGTAATTCCATTTTTAATTTTGGATGGTAAATATACAGTAGGAACAAAATTTTTCTTAGCACGTTCTAATGCATATGCATTCTTTTTATTACTAACAACCACACAAGGCTTGATCAAGCCTTGTTTTTTGGGCTGCTTAAAATAGTGCAAAATTGCTTCCATGTTACTTCCCTGACCAGAAACTAAAATTGCAATATTCAATGGCTCTTTGTTCTTTTCACATAAGAAAGGAAAGAAGGAATGATAAAAAAATAAGAAAAAAACTACAATAAACCGTAAATACATTTATTTCCTTTGAAAAATTAACTCTAGCTGCTGCAGATCAGATCGAATTGTATCCATTGTAACAATTTTTTAAAGCACCTTTGCGGTTTATGAATATATAGCATGAAACTTGTAAAAATGAAATTTGACGATCAAACCTATTATTTTAGAGTTTATTTAAGATTAATGATAACATAAGAGCTTATACGAAAATTAAAAAAGGATTAAAGAGCCCTTTAAAATTGGCTATTATTAGCCAAATAACAAAAACAATAAAGGGCTCTAATGAAGCATATATCAAATTCACTTTGGAGTGAAATAGAA
>JBAVPH010000132.1:0-11441 GCA_049692855.1 Candidatus Babeliales bacterium
CTAAATTAATTGTGCTAATTAATTCTATGTTTAGAAGAGTCATATTTTTAGCATTTTTTTAGATGCACATATTATTATATGTGCATTTTTTTTATTGTTCTTTTTTTGCAGTGTTAGCTTTTTGCGGGCATAACCTTTAATTCATAACACTTCGTAAAAATGCTTGTTTTTTTCACTTCAATACTTTTATCTTAATAGGAGCAACGCATTCTCATGTGCAGGAGCTTCGCCATGTTTAAAAGAATAAAAAATTATTATTCGCCTGCTCCCTTTTTGGCATGGCTAGTAATAGTAAAAATAAAAAATAATCTAGAAAAATATCATCGGCTTCCTTGTTCTTTTTTATTACTGTTGTTGCCATTCACCTTTTCGCTTGAAGGCGTTAATTTATTACGAGGTATCTCATTTTTTAGTCAACGGTCACAAAGTACTGATGCAGCACGAGAAATTGTTGGATGGCATCCTTTTATTAATAAATATGGCGCAACACAAAATTATGTCACCACAGCAGTAACACCTGTTTTTAATCAATCAGTTCGACCTCTTCGTATGGCTCAAGCATTATTTGGCACCAATATATTAACCATCTCAGGTAGTTTAGTTGAAGCGCGGGGTGAAGATGACATGCTTGCTGATTATTTTGGTCTTTCTCAAGAATTTCAAAGTACCGTAGAACTGAATCCACTCGTACGAAATGCTCTGGTTGATTTGCAGCTATATATTGGGTTTGATTCCTGGGTAAGTGGATTATTTTTTTATGCCCATATGCCGGCAGGATGGACTCAATGGAACCTCAACCTTAAAGAAAAAGTTTTTAATAGAGGCAATAATACTCCTTTTCCTGCCGGCTACATGGCACCTGAACAACTAATATCCCCTTTTAACTCATTTATAGACGCCATTAAAGGTGAAACTGATTTTGGTTCAATTCAAGGACTTAGTGCCGGTAAAATAAATGGCCCACAAGCAAAAAGTGGCGTTTCTGATATTCAACTTTCACTTGGTTGGAATTTCATATTAACAGATACAAGTCATGCTGGTTTGAGCATTCGAACTGCTATACCAACTGGATCACGGCCAACAAGTGAATTTCTTTTTGAGCCGATTCTTGGCAATGGCAAGCATTGGGAATTGGGGATTGGCTTTACTGGTCATGTTCTTATTTGGGAAAAAGACGCCGATCAAGAACTTTCATTTTTTTGCAATATTCATTTAATGCATCTTTTTAAAGCGCGACAACGACGTTCATTTGATTTATGCAGAAATGGTTTTGGCAGCCGATATATTTTAACAAAACTATTTAACAATGCAGAATCGACAAATATGGGAGCACCATTAATTAACTACACAACGCTCTCTTGCGATGTAAGCGTCGATATACAAGCTGATGGTGTCTTGATGTTTGGTTATACCTACCGCAATGTTCTTTTTGATATTGGTTATAATGGGTGGATTCGAAGTAAAGAAAAAATAACAAGGAACCAACAATTAACTGACAATCGCTTTGGATTGAAGGGCATTCAAAATATTGTTGGTAATGTAACCCAAAGTACTGCAACATTACTCGGAAATAATTTTACTGATCAAGCAGCAGTTGCTGATCCCAATTCACCTGTCTTTATTAAAGATGAAGAAATTAATAATCGTTCTGCCCGCTCCCCTTTAGTTCTTACGCATAAATTATTTACTCATTTAAGTTATGCATGGGAAAACAATAAAACAGGACAGACTATCCCGTTTCTCGGTATTGGTGGTGAAATTGAATTCGAAGGAATCAATACACACAATTCTGTAGAACCACAAGACAAGACAACGATGAGTCAATGGGGAATTTGGGTTAAGTTTGGTTTTGCATATTAACCATAGGCTCTTTTAGTTCATAAACATGCACTGGTGATGATTTTGACCAACTCATTGGCAATCGATATTCTTTTACCAAAGCAAAATTATGTTTTTCAGAGTCAGGAAGACTTTTTAATGAAATAACGCGCAATCCTTTTTTAAGTTTTGCTAATTTTTTCACCAAGGTATCCATCAGTTCCGATGAGTAGCATGTTGAACCCATGTAAACTACTGTTGCATCATCAAGATTAGAATCAGCAAAATCTTCTTGTACAAAAACTATTGGACGTTTTGGATTTATTAACCCTTTTTCTTTTAATAAATTTTTTGCTTCCACAGACTGATCAAAACGTTTTTTAGATAATTCTACACCAACTACTTTTTTGAAAGGAAAACTTAAATAACCTTGTAATACTACTTTACCTACTCCTGATCCTAAATCGTAAAGAACATCTTCGTCAGTAATAAAAAGATCTTTTAATAAGGTATCAACTGCCTGATAAGAAATTTCACCATAGGTCGGCGCTCCTCCCTGTGCACGAATCATGTCTGTCTCTTCTGTTGGAATACCAAAACCGCTTTTATCCTGATAAATCTCTTTTAAAAGCGTTGTTGTTTGCTCAAATGGCATATCTCCTTGAACATTGCTTTTTTTACAAAACATAGAAAAATAAATACCAGCTACGACCAACACCCCAAGCAAAATAATTATATAATAATTTTTTTGTAACATATTTCCCTGCATAAAGTTTCCTAAATATACTTCCTATTTAACACGTAACGTATGAACATAATTAATCACATCTTGCAAATTTTTTAGCTTTTCTGCTTCATCATCATTAATTTCAATTCCAAACTCCTCTTCAAATTTCATAATAATTTCTACCATGTCTAACGAATCAGCCCCAAGATCCTGTAATGTTGATTGTTTCATAGAATCAGAATTTTGAATATTTAATTTTTCGGCAACAATCGCCATAACTTGTTTTGCTGTATCTTGTTTTTCTATTACCATATTTCTTCAGCCTCACCTATTTGGGACTATTTTTTTAAGCTCTGCAATATCAGCAGATGTATGTATACTTATAACCTGTTTTTTAGGGTATGCTTTTTTAATCATTTTCGACAATCCAATAGTGGGACCAACGGTAACAATTAAATCGTAATATAAAAGCGCATCAATAACGTGAGTAAAATGGAGCGGTGAATTAATATGTCGCAATAATTGGTCTTTTATTTTTTTCCCTTGGCTTATTTGCTCACCATCAAGACCATTAACCATTGGTATAGTTAAATCTTTAAAATCTACTTTTTCTAAATAAATTTTAAATTGTTCAACAACAGAATTCATTAAGGAAGAATGAAGACCAATTCCAACACCCAATTCATCCATTGAAACTTTTTTTAAAGCTCCTATAAGATTACGAAGATGTTCAATGCCACTTCTTTCACCAGCAACAATATGATCAGTTAATTCATTATATATTGCTATAAATACCTTACCATCAAAAGTGCTTGCTTGCAGGCAAGCTTTTTCTAACTCTTTTGTTGCTATTCCTTTTACTCGTATTACTTCAACTGAGATATGCTCTAATGATTCCTGGAAAAATAATGCATATTTATTGAGCAAATAAAGTCCATCAGGAAAGCTGAAACAACCTCCTGCATATAATGCTGCATATTCACCGTCATTATAACCAGAAACAACCGTCGGTTTAATTCCTTCTTGTTCTAAAAGTGCATATATTGCACTTGATACGAGAAAAAGCGCTGGATAAGCATGATTCATTTTTCCTAATTCGGCATCTGATGAAGCAAAACATAATTTTACAAAATTAATATTTAAGCAATTAGAGGCTTCTTCGAAATATTCTTGAACAATACGATACTCATCATACAATTCCTTGCCCATACCAACGAATTGGCTTCCATAACCCGGAAAAAGCATTGCTATTTTCATCTATTTCTCTATTATTTGCTATTGTATTTGTTGCACGTTATCAAGAAGTACTTGTAACCTCCGTATAGCTTCTATCTTACCCACTACTCCTAATAAACCAAATACACCAGGACCAGAAATTTTTCCAATCAATGCAATACGAATTGGTTGGGTTAATTTAATTAACTTAACATCAATTTTTTTTGTAAGTTCCTTCATTGCACTTATTATTGTTACCGATGTAAAAACTGTTTGTTTTTCAAGAGTAACAATAATCGCCTTTATTTGATCAACAGTATCTTGGTTTATCCATTTTTTTAATTCATTTAGCTGAAATTTTTGTGGCCCTGTATGCAATAATAACAATTCCTCTACTAATTCATATAATGTTTTTACACGCTCTTTATATAAATTAATTGCTTCATCAACTTGTAAGTCACTCCATGGAGCAAGTTCCAGTAAAAAATTTGGCTCTACATCATTAATAACATGAGCAATTAATTGCGTTGATGACATATTTTTTATATAAACACTATTAACCCAAAGTAATTTCTCTGCGTCAAATATAGCGCCTTTTTTACCAACATTATCAAGTGAAAAATATTGAATTAATTCGGCCTCACTAAAAATTTCTTGGTCACCATAAGCCCATCCTAAACGCACAAGATAATTAATCAGCGCATGGGCCAAATAACCTTCTTTTTTATATTCTAAAACTGAAAGTGCTCCATCACGCTTACTTAATCGATCACCACTTGGTCCTAAAATTAATGGCAAATGTGCAAACTGAGGGATAGAATAATGACAAGCTTGATAAAGCAAAATTTGTTTCGGCGTATTAGCAATATGATCTTCCCCACGAATAACATGTGAAATTTTCATAAATGCATCATCAACAACAACTGCAAAATTATACATAGGGCGCCCGTCTGAACGAGCAATAATAAAATCATCTAATTCACTTAATGAAAAAGTAATTGAACCACGAATTAAATCGTCAAAAGAAATGGTCGATTGGTTTTCCGGTAATGCAAACCGAACAACAAAAGATTTTTGATTATCCTGTTGCTTGGTACGATCACGGCAATACCCATCATAACGCACAAAAAAATTATCTGTTTTTTTTCCATAACGAGCTATAAGATCTTCCGGTGAACAAAAACAGCGATATGCTTTTCCGTTTTTCAACAATTGCATGAGCACTTTATTATGTTCTTGTATTCGCTCTGATTGACTCACCATTGGCTCATCAGGCTGCAGTCCCGTCCAGGCTAATGATGCGAGAATTGAATCACAATAAGCAGTAGTAGAACGCTCAACATCAGTATCCTCCATCCGCAATAAAAAAATTCCTTTGTAGTGCCGTGCAAATAACCAATTAAAAATTGCCGTTCTTAATCCACCAACATGCAGATGTCCCGTTGGTGATGGCGCAAAACGAACACGAATCCCATCAGTATTCATTTTTTTCCATTATTCAACAATGTATGTTAATCTCTTTTTTGCTAAATCTACCCAAGGAGAAGGCCCTAATTTTTCTTTATATTGCTCATCGATCAATTCTTGCCAACTATCTTGCGCTTGTTTAATAGAATTTGTAACCCAATAATACTGTCCAAGATAAAATTGGGCAGTATCGCGAAATTGATTTTTTTTATCTTCTGCTAGTTTTTTTAGCTCTTCTATACCATTTTTTTGCATAACTTCGTCTGACTCATCAAGCAAAATTAATGCATGTTTTGTTTTAATTAAAGAAAGCAATGGAGAATTACTTGCTTGCTTGATTGCTCTATCCAATAAAGAAAGGGCTTCTTGATTTTTATTTTCTTTTAATAATGCATCTGCCTGAAATAAAGTAAAATATGGTGTTAAGTGTGAATTTGAGTATTGTTCACTTCCTTGTTGAAATAAGGATGCTATTCGTTGCCAATCAGCTGGATCCCCATCTTTTATTTGATTATATTCTCCGATATATTGTCCAAGAATTTCTTGCGATTTCTGTTCTTGGTAAACTGCATACACTCTATACAATAAAAATCCAACAATCATACCAACTAGCAAACCAATGCCAATCAATAACTCTTTAACATATTTAAAATTTTTTATCTCTTGATAAGATGATTGAATAATATAAAAAACTTTATTCGTTACTTTTTGTTGCATACCAATCTCCCGTACAAATGCGGCAGCATATATAATGTCAATAAATTTGATTTACAAAATAGCATACTTGGAAAATAAGATCTAGCTACTCATAAACAGTTAAAGCAATGAGATACTTATTAAACAATTAATTACAAAACAAATCAATTACTTATTTTTCGGTTGCATTTTGTTCAGGGGCTTCTTCTCGTTTCGCCTTTGCTTCTTCTTTTGACTTTCGTATTTCAGTACGTTTAATAGTACGATCCATTTTAGTTGCCATTATCTTAACCCCTTTATAAAAACCACAATTTTTACATGCAGCGTGAGGAATAAGTGGGTCCTGACAGTTATGACACATGGTAATTGCTTTAACTTTCATACCTTTGTTTGCAAATCGTTTATCTCGACGAGCGCGCGAACGTTTACGTTTTGGTACTGGCACGGTAATTCCTTTATAACGATAATCTCATTTTTATCTGTAGAAAACTATTAAATTATGTTTTATAATAACCTATTTTGAATAAAAAGACAAAATTATAATACTAACCATCGCCCAGTAAAATCTTGCTGAATTTTTCCCATAAGTTGCAAATTGATTAATTCCTGTTGCAATTCAGACAAATTTAATACTGTTTGTTGCAATAATTCATCCATTGACTGCGGTGTTGTACAAAATTTTATAAGCTGCAATTGAATAGAAGTTTCTTTCTCTGCCAAATCTTGTTTTTCTTCTTGTTGTTTATTTTCTACCTGTTTATTTTTCTCCTTACCCTGATCAGTATAAATCCAGGCTAATTCTTGCCTAATATCATCAGCAGAATTGATTAATGTTGCTCCTTCTTTAATTAATTCATGACAACCAATACTCAATTGATCATCTATAGGGCCCGGTATTGCAAATACTTCTCTGCCTTGGTCAAGTGCGTATTGCGCCGTAATACGAGCTCCGCTTTTTTTCGCTGCTTGCACAACAATACAACCATAGGACATCCCCGCAATAATACGATTACGCGCAGGAAAATTTCCTGGTTTTGGCTGCATATTCATTGCAAAAGAACTAACAATAGCCCCACCAGAAGCAAGAATTTCATCAAATAATCGTTGATTGGAACGAGGATAATAATGCATCAATCCAGAACCCAATATCGCAATTGTTTTGCCATTATTTGCAAGTGCAGCAGTATGCGCCATGCTATCAGCACCCAAAGCCCCACCACTGACAATGGTTACATTTTGCGCAATTAAGTCAGGGATAATTTTAGAAATAACACGCTCACCATAATAATTAGCATTACGCGATCCAATAACTGCAATATTTTTTTCATCCTTTTTTACATCTCCTTGCCAATACAAAATAGGAGGTGGTAAATGAATTTCTGCAAGCAATAATGGGTATTCCTCATCAATGCCCGACAGCAAGTTCACTTTATACTTTGCAATGTAATATAATTCTTGATCTAATTGCTCTCTATCTTTTAAACCGACAACTATTTTTTCTGCTACATGCTGTTTTAATCCAATGAGATAAACCCAATCTTGAACTGAAAAATTATAAAGATCGTCCCATTGCCATTTTGTTGATTGCGATCTAATAAGATACCAAATGGTTGCTGGACCAATACCATCGATAAGTGAAATATGAAGAATTATATTTTTTACTGAAAATTGCATAGTTAAAATTTAGATCAAAGCATCATATTGCTGAAAGTTATCCTCTTTCTGAGCAACAATTATTGTCTCATCTAAGTCAGTCTGGTGAAAATATTGTTGAGGTTCTTGAGACATAGTGCTACTGCCACCACCATCAATTGGCCCTTCTACTTGATCTTCTTCAAAAGCAACGACAGATGAAAGCTTTTGATCTTGATCCAATTTAATTAATCGCACCCCTTTTGCTTGTCGACCCATTGCTCGAATCTCTTTTGCTGGTAAACGAATAATTTTACCAACTTGATCAATTAATAATATGTTAGAATTTTCATGGACAATAGCAACCCCAATAACTGGTCCATTTCGCTTTGTTGTCGGAATAGTTCTTACACCAACACCCCCACGATGTGCAATGCGAAAATCTGCAATACGCACTTTTTTACCATAGCCATTTTCGGTCGCAAATAAAATATCACCATGATCTGTAATTACTTCCATACCAACAACAAAATCATCTTTTTTTAATCGGATACCAATGACACCAGCTGCTTGCCTTCCCATTTCTCGCACTTCACTTTCTACAAAGCGAATACCTTGACCATGCGATGTTGCAATAATAATAGTATTATCACCATTGCTGAGTGAGCAAAAAACAAGTTCATCTTTTTCTTTAAGTGTCATTGCCCGAATTCCCGTTGCGCGAATTTTAGCAAAATCCATCGCATCTGTTCTTTTGATAATACCATTTTTCGTGAGCATAACGATGAATTTTTTCTCCATTTCACGTGCGCATAACAGTTTAACCACACGTTCATTTTCTTGTAATGGTAAAAGATTTACAATAGCACGACCTTTTGCTATGCGTGATGCTTCTGGTACTTCAAATACTTGTAAACTATATACGCGTCCTAAATTCGTAAAAAATAAAAGTGTATCATGATTCTTAGTAACAAAAATATCTTGTACAACGTCATCTTCCAACGCTGCCATTCCCATTTTTCCTCGTCCACCACGGTGTTGTACACCATAGACCGCTAGTGGTACACGTTTAACGTATCCTTTCATAGTCAACGTTACAACAACTTCTTCATCAGGAATTAAATCAGCTTCACTGAGTATATCAATTGCACCTTCAATACGAGAGCGCCGTTCATCACCATATTCTTGTTTGATTTGTTCTAACTCTTTAACAATTTCTTGCTGTAATACTTTTTCGTTTTCAATAATTGATTTAAAATAAGTAATCTTCTTTTTTATCTCTTCTATTTCATTATATATTTTTTCTTGTTCAAGACCCGTTAATCGTTGCAAACGCATTTCTAAAACAGCTTTACCTTGTCGTTCCGTCAATAAAAATCGCTTATTTAATTTACCAATTGCTTCTTGTGCCATTGGCGATTTTTTAACCAATTCAATAACTTCATCAATATTTTCAAGTGCAATAATAAAGCCTTCTAAAAGATGTTCGCGCTCTTCTGCTTTTCGTAAATCAAAAAGAGTCCGCTTATAAATAATTTGTTTACGGTGATATAAAAATTCTTGCAATAATTCACGTAAAGAAAATATAAGTGGCCGATTGTCAAGCAATCCAAGCATTAAGATCGAAATAGAAACTTGCAAATTAGTATGTTTATATAATTGATTTAAAACTACTTGAGGTATTTCTCCCCGCTTTAATTCAATAATAAGGCGCATTCCTTTTTTGTCTGAAAGATCTTTAATGTTTGTAATACCTTCAATAACTTTATTTTTTACTAACTCAGCAATTTTAATAGCAAGTTCTGCTTTATTAACTTGATAAGGTAATTCAGTAACAACAAGAGACGTGCCCTTTTTTGTTTCTTCAATTTCTACCACAGCGCGCATTATAGCTTTGCCACGACCCGTTTTATATGCTTTAATGATTCCTGCACGACCACAAATAATACCCCCAGTTGGAAAATCTGGTGCTGGAATAATAGTAAATAATTCATCATCACTTATCGCAGGGTTTTCAATCAACGTAAGGCAACCATCAACAATTTCATTTAAATTATGCGGTGGAATTGAAGTTGCCATCCCAACAGCAATACCAGATACCCCGTTAATTAATAAATTAGGTAACTTACTCGGTAAAATAATTGGTTCTACCGTTGATTCATCAAAATTAGGTATAAAGCCTACTGTTTCTTTTTCAATATCAGCTAAAATTTCTTGTGCAATTTTGGTCATTCGAACTTCGGTATAACGCATTGCTGCTGCATTATCACCATCAATGGATCCCCAATTTCCTTGACCATCAAGTAATGGATATCGTTTTGAAAAAATCTGAACAAGCCCAACCATTGCATTATAAACTGCTTGATCACCATGCGGATGAAACTTACCAAGAACTTCACCAACTACTCGGACTGATTTATGATATGATTTATTGTAAAAAAATCCAAGCAAATGCATGGTGTACAAAATGCGGCGATGAACAGGCTTAAGTCCATCACGAATATCAGGAATGGCACGACTTACCACTACCGACATTGCATAATCAAGAAAAGATCCCTTTAATTCTTGTTCAATAAGGATTGGTTCAATAAGTTTATTTTTATTATTATTCGAGCCAGCCAATTCCATATAGACCTTCTTCAAATGAAAAAATACCAGAGTTGATTACCAAAGTTAAGTATAATAAAGGATATACTAGATATCCTGTTAGTATATAGATTAACGGCTTATAAAACAAGAAGATTAAAATAGACAAATTTATTTATTAAATAGAACTATTTTATATACGTTGCTGATATTGAGAAGATGATTGATGAGAAAGAGCAGAATACATATCTTGTTTTGCCAAATCTAATGCACGCATTAAACGAGTTACACCAATGCCACCACCAGAACGAGGAAAAAAATCGTGCGATAAAAATGCATTCACTTCTTTGTCGACTCGCTCTTTTCCAAAATGGCTATATAATGTCTGTGCATATTCACCATTGCTAATAGTATGAAATAGATTTTGCATTTCATCTACATTCGTACTGCGCTCTGCTGCACCAATAGTTTCTACTCCATATAAAATGGCATCAATTTTATTAAATAGCGCATCATTTTTTTTCATATTAAAAAAAGGATGCGTATATTGTGGAAATTTTTTCAGAAAAAATAGTGATCCAAAATCTTGCATAATTCGTTCTTCATGCTCTGTATCAAGAATTTTTGTCTGATATTTTTGCGCAATTGATTGATAGTTTCCTTCTTGAAACAATGTTTTATCAAAACCTAATTCAGTCAGTAAATCGAGCATCAATTTTTGTAACACCGTCACATCACCATGCGTTTCAAATTCAAATAATGGAAATATTTTTAAGTGACGTCTATTATTTGGTTGCGGCTCATCACGGTAGCTTGTCGTTAAACAAAAAAAACCCGGTATCGTTGGGTTTTTTAACATTTCATGTTCTAACCACATTTGCCCAGTCTGGGGAAGCGGCCATTTTATACCAGACAAGATAAATGTTGCAATCGTTTTTGGATCTTCACATGCAGCCAAAATACTCAATCGTGATTGCGTATCTACTTCAATAAAATTACGGGCAAAAAAAAAGCGTCTTAATTTTTGTACGGTCGTATGATACGCCTCAAGTGTATGGTACGTAGTAATAGCTTGTTGATTCATAAAAATCCCTTTTTAAAATTATAAAAAATATAAAATTTTATCGACCCTATCATGTGCAAAAAATTTTAGCAATAAAATTTTTATTAAAAAAATTAAAAAACTCTTGATTATAAAATTTAATCTTGTTAAGTAATTAAAATATAAAAAGGATCTATAGCACAAAAACAAAAGGAGAGAAAAAATGAAGAAGTTTTCAATGAAGAAACTATCTTTAGC
>JBAVPH010000133.1:0-2765 GCA_049692855.1 Candidatus Babeliales bacterium
ATAGACAACTAAAAAAAGGAATTCCTGTTGTTGTTAGTGTACGGGGTCAGTTAAAAGGAGCGCCAAAAGATTATTCACAGGGCCATTTGTTAGTTGTTATTGGTTGGAACAAGGATAAAAAACAAGTAGTATGTCATGATCCAGCATTCAAAAGTAAGCGACATGTGTTATGTTATTATACACTTGAAAGCTTTATTCAAGCATGGGAACGATCACATCGCCTTACCTATTGGGCTGAGCCAATATTAAAATAAACTTAAATATATTATTTCACAATTCATTATTGACAATTTGTATTATATATTATTAAAATAAAAAATGGGAAAATTTTTATTGAGGCTATACAAAAGGGGAGCTATGGAAAATAAGTTATTACAACAATTTTTAATACCACTTCTTGCAGTTATTAGTTTAATATATGCAGTGAAAACATTAGGAAAGCAGCCAGCTATTCTATTAAATGAAGTTTGCCAAGGCCAATGTGGTTTGAAAGAAGATTCTCTCGAAATAGGTAATTTTAGTTTTTATTTTACGCAGAAGCCAACAATTAATTTATTAAAAATTAATCAAAAAGATGATTATGAAGAACAGACATTTTTTTTTCCACAAGCAGAATTAAAAGAAAAGAAATTAAAAACCATCATTGAAAAATTAAATAAGGAATACAGTCAGTATAATATATATATTTCTATGGTTAACAGGCCTAATTGTGGTGTGCAAGTAATTGTTCGTTATAATCGTGATAACATCGATCTTGCTTATGAAGAATGCGAATCAATAAATTTACAAAATGGTGTAATGTTTCGATTATACAATAAAAAAATTATCGAAAAAATTCGCTTACAGAAAAACAAACCTGTCCTAACAATTGCCTATATCTGAATATTTAATTTATTGTTGGATATGGTTTATACATAAATAATTGGGTCGCACGTTCAAAAAATTCTTTTAAATCTTTCTGGGTCATGGCTAAAAATTCTTTTCTTGAGATAATGCCTGCAATTGTTGTTTGTAAATCCTTTGTACCAATTGCTAGATTAAATGCTTTAGAATACAAAAGGGTTACACCATTTTTTTTAAAAAAATCTAAAATAGAAAGAAATACTGAAAATGAATTAACGCTATTAATGTTATTAATGTGTAATCGTAAACCAGAAGCCTTTTGTTTAGGTTGTTTATCGAGGATAGTATGTCGCTTGCTTTCTATGTTATGGGTCTTAAGCAAGATTTGTAATTCTCGCCATTTATTTTCTGAGAATTTTATTTTTTTAGGAAGAAGAATGCATTGAAAAGGGGCATCGGTTTTTAGTCCAACATGAAAAGGTGCTATTTCACCTAATAGTCCAAGAAAGCTGTAATTATAGCATGATTGTATTGAACGAATACCGGGTGAAAGAGGGGCTAAAAATTTGTGACATATCCCATTATTTCGATTATAATTATGCATTTTGATAACTTGTAATTTTACTGGCTTTGTTAATATATGTTTATTGAAATAACAGGCAAGTTCTCCGATAGTCATGCCATGGCGCAGTGGAATAGGAGCAATAGAGATGAATGAGGTGAGGTCTTTTTGCACCAACGGACCTTCCATGCGTGCTGCAAGTGGATTGGGTCGGTCGAGAACAATAAAATTTTTATCAAATTCCGCTGCATCTTGCATGGTGTGCAATAAAGTAGAAATATAGGTATAATGGCGCATTCCCGAATCTTGAATATCAAAAATAAGTGTATCAATATCATTTATTTTTTGAGGATGAATACTTTTTCCAGTTCCATTACCATAGAGACTAATAATGGGGATGTTAGTAGTAGGATCGATGCTATCATGGATAGATTTTTCTGCACCGACTGTTCCTTTAAAACCATGCTCAGGCGCAAAAACATAGGTAATAGTAAGATTATGCTCTCGTAGTATATCGATATTTTGTTTTCCTTGCTGATTTATTCCTGATTGGTTGGTAATAAGGCCAAGACGTTGCGATTGTAATTGAGATAATACGGTTTGAGGGATGTTTTCAATGCCAAGTTTAAACTCAGTCTTAGTTTTATTATTATTGAATGCAATTAAAGTTAATAATATTAATTTTTTATTTTTAGTAAGCATATTATCTCCTTTAAAATTATTTTTAATTTTATTATAGTAATTATTTTTTTATTATTGCAATAGTTTGAAAAAATATTGTGCCTATTTTTTATGGTAAATAAGGAAAGTTTAATTTTTTATTTTTTTTAGTAAAAAGAACTTTATATTGCTTGATATGTTGTGTATATAAAATAAAAACAAAATATAAGGAGACAGAATTTTTTATTGTTGAAGCAATGAAAAGGTGATAATATAATTGCACGCAATAATAGAATTCTTTTTTTTAATCTAATCTTATTTTTCCATTTGTTACGTTGGATAAAATTGGTGATACAAAATATTTGGCAAGATTTTTTAAAAATTGTTCGAGAAGAAGTTGGCAGTCGCGTTGTAGAAACGTGGTTTAAAGCAGTATCATTCCAACACTGGGATGCATTACATAAAGAAGTTCATTTACGGGCGCCGAATACTTTTGTGCGCAATTGGATCCAACAGCATTACATCTCTCTGTTCCAAATACATTTGGGCAGGCTCTTGCATGTTGAAAGGCCAAATGTTGTTTTTCTTGATTCTTGCCCAGAAGCATCAAAAAAAGAAAAAAGTAAAAAAGGGCAGCAAAAAAAAGTTGAAGAAGACGAAGAAGAAAAAAATAAAACGTATAAAGCTGCTCATGTTATTC
>JBAVPH010000134.1:0-1537 GCA_049692855.1 Candidatus Babeliales bacterium
GGGCACCCTTGTCCCAACTACCACCTTCTAATAATGCAGGTGCATTATCTTTGATTTTAGTAACAAATGGTGCATTAAAATGCTGATCTCGTGCATCATTACTAGGGAAAAAATCAATAATAGATAAGGTGTTATCATTTCCTTTTAAGACGAGCCAAATAGGGGTATAATGCTCGTCTTTAATAAGGTCTTTATTTTTTTTACAAAAATCTGAAAAATTATTTTCTTTGTTTTGTTGTATGCTAAATTGAGTTATCGCTGCTTTTTGTAAATCTTTTTTATTCATAGTAATATCCTGTTTACTGAAAATTGATGCTGTGATTATTATGCTCAGCAAGGTAGTAAGTGGCAATTTAAATGTAGTTGACATTATGATGCTCCTTTAAATAGAAAATAGTATTTTGCTTAATTGGCCTTGTTTTTGAAAAAGGAATATAACAGTAAAGTTGCTGAGAGTAAAGTTATTGTTTCTTTGAAGCTTTATCCGCTGTTAATTTTTGTAAAATTTTAATGAGGTCAGATTGCTCTTTGCTTTTTAACTTTTCGAAAAATATAAAGTCGATATTTTCTACCATTGGTATAAGTTTGCAAATTAATTTTTTGCCTATCGGGGTTAGAAATACTGTTTTTGCTCTTGCATCTTTTTCATTTTCATATCGTTTAACTAATTTTAATTTTACAAGTTTTTTAAGAGATTTTGAAATTGTCATCTTATCTAGTTTTGATATTTTTGTGACATTGCTTTGTGTAATTTCTTTTTTTTGTTTATCTAACGATAAGAGTAGGGCCATTATCACAAATTGAGCATGAGAAATGTTATACTTTTCAAGTGATTTTTTAATAAGATATTGCCAAATAATGGTTGTTTGCCAAAGTAAAAATCCTGGGCTTTGTTCAGGTGTTGCAAATTTAAAATGAATTTTATTCACGATTGGGGTCTTCTTGATTTAGCCAATTTTACTAATGCATTAATCTCATCTGGTAATGTATCAGCAACATTTTTAGCAACGAGTTTAATCCAAATCCACCTTAATGGTCCAGTAACAACTAATTTATTAGTTATTAGCGTATCATTACCTTTTTCTTCTACGATATGTGTATTGTACATCTTAGCTCCAAAGAAATTGGTACAATCTGTAAATTCTTTTCCTTCTTGAATATCTGTTAATGTAATTTTAACAGCAGGGATTCCCTTGGGTTTTAATATAAATTGATTACCAATTTTGAAATTATTATCAAATTTGCAATAATCTAAATCATCGTGCCATTTTGGCCAATTAGTTATGTCTGCCCAAGTTTTCCAAATCTCTTTTGCTGAAACATTTTTGTATAATTTGCTATAGATTCTTGCCCACATTAATGATTCTCCATAAATTTTTGATATCACTATAATATAGTATATAAGTTTACTATTTTGATAAAAATGTGTCAAAAATTATTTCTTAAAAAAAGATAGCTATTTTTATTAATTAAGAGCTTATACGAAAATTAAAAAAGGATTAAAGAGCCCTTTAAAATTGGCTATTATTAGCCAAAT
>JBAVPH010000135.1:0-5465 GCA_049692855.1 Candidatus Babeliales bacterium
TTCTATTTCACTCCAAAGTGAATTTGATATATGCTTCATTAGAGCCCTTTATTGTTTTTGTTATTTGGCTAATAATAGCCAATTTTAAAGGGCTCTTTAATCCTTTTTTAATTTTCGTATAAGCTCTAAGGTAATACATTGGTTATGCTTTACAAATACTGATAAAATAGCTATTTTATTAGGTATAGAGGTTTTCTTTTTGTAATTTTTGATAAAGAGGTTTTTGCTATGAAAAAAGATATTCATCCGGAGCTTTTTGAGGTTACTGCGCATTGTGCATGCGGAAATTCATTTGAAACACGTTCAGCGAAACGAGAAATAAAATGTACGCTCTGCTCAAATTGCCATCCATTTTATACAGGGGATCAAAAATTTGTTGATACAGCTGGCCGTATTGAAAAATTCCAGAAAAAATATAAAAAAAATTCCTAATATTGGTCTGCTTGTATGCAAATAAATTGGGAGCATATTTATCAGCGGCATGAAGAGCTAACACAATTGCTGTTAAGTCCTGATCTGGACGGAGCAAAGAGGGGGGATTTACAAAAAGAGCTTGCCCACCTTGCACAATTAATTGCAAAACATAAAGAAATTATCGGGCTTGAACAGATCATTAAAGAGACAAAAGCCCAAGGAGAGCAAACAAGTGATGAAGAACTTGCTCAACTTTTTCACGATGAGTTGGTTGATCTTGAAGCGCAGTTATTAAAAAAAAATCAGGAACTAGAAGAGCTTGTTATTCCACCCGATGAACAAGATGAGCGGTCTGTTTTTTTAGAAATACGCGCCGGTGCGGGAGGACAAGAAGCAGCATTATTTGCCGGTGATTTGGCAAAAATGTATACCAATTATGCATTACGTAAAAATTGGCACGTCTCAGTTGTGGATGAAAGTTTAACTGACCTTGGTGGTATTCGTGACATTACATTACATATTCAAGGGAAAAATGTTTATGGTCATCTAAAACATGAAGCGGGCGTACATCGTGTGCAACGGGTACCAAAAACAGAAACACAAGGGCGGGTGCATACATCAACAGCAACCGTGGCAGTATTGCCAGAAGCAAAAGAAGTAGATGTAAAAATAAATCCAGCAGATATTCGTGTTGATGTATTTCGTGCAAGTGGTGCTGGTGGTCAACATGTCAACACAACTGATTCCGCAGTACGTATTACATATTTGCCAACGGGTGTTGTTGTAACTTGTCAGGATGAACGTTCACAACATAAAAATAAAACAAAAGCAATGAAAATGTTGCAGTCTCGAATACTTGCTTTTGAAAAAGAAAAACATGCAGCTAAAATTAGTAAGCAGCGAAAAGAAATGGTTGGCAGGGGAATGCGCGCAGAAAAAGTGCGTACGTATAACTTTCCACAAAATCGGATAACTGATCATCAAGCTAATTTGACGTTGAAAAAACTTGATCGCATTATGGAGGGTGATCTTGGCGAAATTATCAGGGCATTGCAGCAAAAAGAAAGACAAGAACGTAGAAAAATATTATAAATTTTGGATCGTTTTCTATTTTGTTAAAGCTTCGTCAAAATACATGAGTGCCCTAATATCCGTTCATCCTGAGTGCGGTGCAAAGCAAGGCGTATCGAAGGATGATATAAAAAAATTAGTAATAATTTTATCGTAACCAAAAAATTTTATTGTTTTTTATTTTTTTGTATGAATAAAACATTGGATTGTACAAATATTTTTTCATTAGTAATATGTATAGATATTATAGTATTTTTCGATGCACTGCGTTATGTGCAGTACTCAGGATGAACGGATATTTATCCGTAATTTTTTAATAAAAGCTCTTCAGAAAAGACAGAGGACGATGAGTAAACAAACTAATCGAATCACCAACTTATTGGTTTTATAATGAATACAAAATTTATTGTTGTCACTGGCGGTGTTATTTCTGGAATTGGAAAAGGCGTAACAACTGCATCTCTTGGAAAAATTTTTAAAGAACATGGTTACAAAACAACGCTTATTAAAATAGATCCTTATATTAATTATGATGCTGGTACGTTACGACCAACAGAACATGGTGAGGTCTGGGTAACAGAAGATGGTGGCGAAATTGATCAAGATTTAGGAACGTATGAGCGATTTATTAATGAAGATATTCCTAAACATAATAACATTACAACAGGGCAAATTTACCATACCGTGATTGAGCGGGAACGAAAAGGTGAATATCTTGGCACAACGGTACAGTTTGCTCCGCATATTATTGATGAAGTAGTTGCCCGTATTAAGAAGGCAGTTATTGGCTATGATATTGCCGTTATTGAGGTAGGGGGTACTGTTGGTGATTATGAGAATGTCCCTTTTTTATTTGCACTTAAATCATTAGAACAAAGATTGGGGCCCGGCAATGTTTCTTATGTTTTAGTTACTTATTTGCCAATTCCTGCGCATATTGATGAAATGAAAACAAAGCCAACACAACAAGCAATTCGTCACTTGAGCGAACATGGTATTATGCCTAATTTTATTATTTGTCGCTCTAAATATCCATTAGATGATGTTAGAAAAAGAAAGATTGAGCGTTTTGCGCACATTGCATCCGACAATATTATTGCTGCTGAAGATGTCTCTTGTGTTTATGCAGTCCCCCTTCTTTTTGAAAAACAGCAACTCGGGGAAAAATTATTAACTTCTTTGCAATTGCCTTATCGTCAAGAACCACGTTGGGAAGTATGGCAGCAACGACTTAATGCGATTGTCAATCCATCAAAATCAATAAAAATAGCAATTGTTGGTAAATATTTAGGAAGCGGGTCATTTGATTTTACTGATAGTTATATTAGTATTTATCACGCATTAATTCATGCAGGAGCAGAGCAGCAAGTTAGCATCGATGTTACGTGGATTGATGCAGCATCAGTTGAAACGGGAGAAACAGTATTAACCTGTCTTGATCAATTTGATGGGATTATTATTCCTCCTGGTTTTGGCGGTCGCGGTGTAGAAGGAAAAATGAAGGTTATACATTATGCGCGAATGTATGATATTCCATTGTTTGGTATTTGTTATGGCTTGCAATTGACCGTAGTTGAATTCGCACGTAATGTTTGTGGATTGGTTAACGCACATACTACGGAAGTGAATGCAGATACACCTTATCCTGTCATTGATATTTTGCCATTACAAAAACAATTGCTACAAGATAAGGCATATGGTGGTACTATGCGTTTAGGTGCTTATTCAGCAATACTTAAATCAGGAACGCGGATTCAAAAACTTTATAAAAAGAATATTATTCTTGAACGTCATCGTCATCGTTATGAAGTTAATCCTCATTTTGTTGAAACGTTAGCGAATAAAGGTCTTGTTTTTTCTGGTTATCATGAACGACGTGATGGAACAATGTTAATGGAATTTGTAGAGTTACCAACGCATCGTTTTTTTATTGCAACGCAAGCGCATCCTGAATTTAAAAGTAGGCTCGGCAATCCAAGCCCACTTTTTTATGGTTTTGTACAAGCAGCACATGAATTTAAACAATATCGCAAGCAACAACAAAACTATGGAAAAGATAAGTCTTTATTAAACAGGTATGATCTTGCGAACTAAAGAACCAAGACCAAAATTGAAAATTCCCCAGGAACTGCTTTTTTCTGCAAGTTTCAGTTTTTCTTGACGATACTCGTCTGAAGTAACAATAACTTGATTAAGATTTTCAAGCTGTGTAATCAGGGTACGAATTTCATTTTCCTGCCCTTTGTCATCTGTTCCTTTTTTCCGCAGTTTTTTCAGTGATCGTTCTAATTGTTTTATCTGTTTATCAAGAATATTTTTGTATTGTACAAAAGGTAAGTCTTGATACTGTGCACCAAACATACTCTTACTTCGTTTTTTGTTATGCTGGTCATTGTGAATCATGATCTGTTTTTTTAATTCTTGCTTGCTGGATGAACAATCAATTGTTTCAGCAAGTTTCGCCATTGATGCATAGTTGTTTTCTATTTGTGCGCATATGCCTTGTTTTTTGCTTACGGGCGTTTTTGAATTAATCGGTAACGGCTGTTTATTGCAGCCAGAAAGCATTATTAACCCAATAATAATGGGCAATAATAACGTTTTCTTTGTTTGAACCATTATAAGCCTCCATTTAGTTATAGCTAATAAATAGCTTATTTAATGGTATCACATATTATATATTTGTCAATTTTTTGAAATAAAATAGTATTTTTAATAAAAAACAATTCTAATAGATAATTTAAAAAATAGAATTTTGTAGACTATTCTTCCCTTTTGGAACTACTTTTCTTAGGCTTTTTATTTTGCATTACACTTTCATCTGTTCAAGCTGTGCAATGAGTGTTTGGAGCTCATGCTCACGAATGTTGCGTTCAATAAGTATAAGTCTTTCCTGTTGATATTCTTTTGTTATAATGACTGCTTTTTTGAGTTGTTCAACAGAAGCCTTTATATATGATCTATCTGATTTTTTTAACAATGTGCATACTTCTTCTAGTTTATGAGCAACAAATAAATTAAATTCTTCTTTTTCTACTTTGTTCAAGTCAGTTAAACAATTTTAGGATAATCTCATAAATGAATTAATGTTGAACTTATATGTCTTGATCTCTAAAAAGACGGAGATTTTCTCCGCCTTAAGAATTATGATCAGATAATTAGTTACACTTTTGCAGGCAAATTATTTAGAGAAATTGTATTTTTCGGAAGCCATAACTCTTGAATTTTTTTGATATTTACTCCCTGCAAAATACAGTAAACAATTAGCGCTGTTTCGATATTACCAATTATTTTATATAATTTTTCAATTTGTTTGAATACATAGGTATCAATGGTGCCGCAGATGCCAGTTGGCAAACATTCAAGATTTTTCTTTTTAGTAGTAACTTCTTTTAATCCATCTTCTGATATTTCTTTTATTTCTTGATCTTCTAGTTTAAGAGGAGTACCAACCCAGTGTTTGTCAACAAGACTTATATATTGGCATGGATGAAACAGTATATTCCATACTTTTAATAATTGTACATAATCATTTAGATTGCTGTAATTGTCAGGAAGTTCTTTTTTATATTTTAACTCTTTTGGTGTTCCTTTAGTATAAAGGCGAATAAAGCTTGGCAGACCAATTGCTAACATTAAGGTAAACATCCGGGCTGTTTGATTTGCCGGTAGATGTGAACAAGCAGATGTTTGATTGACAATGCCAGTTGAAGCAATGCCAATGATGCATGCAAAAAATAGAATTATTTTTTTATTCTTGTGCGGTATAGTCATATAATCCTCTCTTTATTGGATAATTAATTATTGTAAGCAATTAAAAATATCAATTCAATTATACGGTTGATTCCCCTATAAAGTCAAAATTATATTATTGTTTTATTAAGAATATTTTTTACCACCAGTAGCTAATAAGCATAGTAATTAATGTTATCAAAACTGGTAGCTTAATGGGTTTAAAACCAATAAGTTTATATGCAATG
>JBAVPH010000136.1:0-3620 GCA_049692855.1 Candidatus Babeliales bacterium
ATATTAAGTTATTTACGATTAGGTATTGCGCAAGAGCATGCAGAAAGCATTTCTGATGTGAGCAAAGTATTATTTGAAATGGTGTTTAAAACCCATGTTGTTGGTCTTTTTATATCAGTTTTTGGCACCGGTACACTGCTTAAAAAATTAGGAACTCGTATTTGTTTGCTTCTTATCCCCCTGAGTATTGGGGGATTTTTACTTTATCTTATGTTTGAAACAACGCCAGAAGCATTAATTAATGCATTTGTTGGATTTAAAGCAATCAATTATGCTTTTAGTTGGCCAGTACGTGAAAGTTTATATATCCCAACTATTAAAGAGATTAAATTTAAATCTAAGTCATGGATTGATGCATTTGGTAGTAAATTTGCTAAAACCAGTGGCTCAACTTTCAATATAATTTCTACTAACTTAGGGCCATCATTATTTTTACCATTGCATTCATTCTTTTTCGCTTTTATTATTGGATTATGGTTTATAGCAGCCTTTTTACTTGGAAAAAGGTTTGATAAAGCTGTAGTAAATAATGAGGTGATCGGGGTTGAGGATTAAATATTTTTGAAAAAAGAATAGGATAGATTGCAATTTTATAAGGTTTTTGTTACAATTTTGAATGATTTGTAAGTAACTTTTAAAGGATTTGAATGATAGATTTCAGGCAGTTGGTTAAGGTAGGGATTCATTTTGGCCATCAAACATCACGTTGGTGCCCAAAAATGGCCCCATATATTTGGGGATTCAAAAATAAAGTACATTTAATTGATGTTTCCAAAACTGCTTTTCAGCTTGAAAAGGCTTCACAATTTTTAGAAAAAATAGCTGCAAAAAAAGAGCAAATTTTATGGGTCGGCACAAAAAAATCTGCCCGAGATACTATTTTTAAGGTAGCAGCAAAGCTAAATATGCCCTACGTAAATCATCGTTGGATTGGGGGAACGCTAAGTAATTATTCACAGGTAAGAAAATCAGTCACTAAGCTTCTTCATTATGAAGATGTTGTTGCAAAAGCAGAAAAATTTCCTCATTATACAAAAAAAGAATTGAATACTTTTCAAAAAATTATTAATCGGTTGAAAAAAAGTATTGGTGGTATTGTTGACTTGAAATGGCCAGTTGGTGCAGTGGTTATAGTTGATGTTGAAAAAGAACAGTCAGCAGTGAGAGAAGCAGCGGTAATGGGTGTGCCAATTGTTGCAATTGTTGATACAAATGGAGATCCTTCATTAGTAGATTATGTGATTCCAGCTAATGATGATGCACCACAAGCAATTGAATTTATTATGGACTATTTAGCAAAAGCAGTCAGCAAGGGTGAGGAAATTGCGCAAGAAGAAAGCAAAAAGCAGCAAAAAGAAAAAGAAGAACAAAAAATGAAGCAAGATAAAAAAGAAACCATAGCTGAAAAAAAAGAAATGCCACCAAAGAAAAATATAGAAAGCATGCAAAAAAAGATAGTAAAAAAGAAACCGGAATCTTCACCTCCTCAGTCAGAAGAAACAGACAAAAACAAAACAAAAAAAGAAAAAATTTCATTGACAGCAAAAACAATAAAGTCATCATCAGCGGTAATTACACGAGAAAATCACGAAAAAACAGCAAAGAAAAAACACTAAAAATCAGAGAAACTTTAGTGCAATGTTTTGCACGGAGAGGTGTCTGAGTGGTTGAAAGAGCATGATTGGAAATCATGTATGCCTCGAAAGGGGCATCGAGGGTTCGAATCCCTCTCTCTCCACCAGTAGTGAAAAAATTTGGGGAAGTAAATAAAGAATATGGTGTTTAATTTGTCAGGTCCGAAAGGAAGCAGCAAGAATACTACTACTCTTGTATATGCTTCCCCATTTATATATTAAATAATAAAAATAGGATTATTGATTAACAATGAATGTTATTGCCAGTAATCTTGCACGTAAACTGCGTTCACAAGATTTCAATCAGATTATCGGCCAAGACTTGACGATAAAAATACTGAAAAATAGTTTGTATAAGTCACATTATTTTCCTGTTTATTTATTTGCGGGTCAACGTGGTTGTGGGAAAACAACAACAGCACGAGTTTTTGCTGCGGCACTTAATTGCCAAGAGCTATCATTATTTCAAAAAAATCCAAAAAAATTAGTACCGTGTTTGGTTTGTGCTTCTTGTCTTGCGATGAAAGTAAATAAACATCCAGATTTTATTGAAATTGATGCTGCTTCACATACTGGTGTGGATAATATTCGACAAATTATAGAATCAACAACATTGCTACCATTGATGGGGCATAAAAAGATTTATCTTATTGACGAAGCACATATGCTTAGTAAATCAGCATTTAATGCATTATTAAAAATTTTAGAAGAACCACCACCATCAGTTCTTTTTATTTTAGCAACAACAATGCCTCTCAAGATTATTGAAACAGTAAGGTCACGCTGTTTTCAATTATTTTTTAGATCAATTAAGACGGAAATATTGTTCAATTATCTCAAAAAAATTTGTAAACAAGAAAAGATAGGTTATGAAGAATCGGGACTTTTATTAATTATTAATCAATCAGAAGGTTCAGTTCGTGATGCATTGAATTTATTAGAACAAGTTCGTTTTTTAGGTAAAATAGTGAATAAAGAACTTGTTTTAAAAACATTGGGTTATGTTGACGATAGTAAATTAATCTTTCTTCTTGATACCATATTTCAGCGTCAACCGTTACAGCTTTTGCAAGCTTTCAAAGCTATACAAGAAGAGAAACAGTCTGCAGAATTCATATGGTATCGATTAATTGAATTGCTTCGCTTACTATTATGGATTAACTATGGGGTAGAGCCAACACAAGCAACAGATAACCTTAAATTGTTGGCTCAAAAAAATTCTCTAATAGATATTCATCAATTATTGGAAACCCTATATAATTATGAAAGTATATTTATTAAAACGACAGCGCAACATGCCTTATTAGAAACTGTTTTATTACAGTTCTGTCAACAATATAAAAAAAACAATGATAATAACGGATCTTCTTCATTACCGCAGCAGCAATTTGCCTCAAGTCAAGAAGAATTATCACAAGAAAAAAAAGAAATGGACAATATTGATGAAGATGAGGAAAACGAAAAAAATGAAGAATATATTGAGCAGTGGGCCTTATTTCTGCAAACAATAGAAACATTAGATGATTCGCTTATTATTTCCGTTTTTAAACAAGGAAGATTAGTACAATTTGATAAAAATACAGAGCAATTGACCATTGAATTTCATAAAGAGTTGATATTTTTTAATGATTGGCTTGAAGAGACAAATTCGTTATGGTTGCCTTTATTACAAAAAGCATTTACAAAAAATATAAAATTAAAACCAATATTTACTGGAACAAAAAAAATAGAAATGATTTCTATTAATTCAAAAGAACAAAAAAATAGTTTATACAAAAGACAGATGATAAAACATACTAATACAAAAAAAATTACCAGTATATCAAAATTTCAAAAATCGCAAAAATTAGCACAAGAAGCAGTAATTGATATTTCGGATAAAAATCAATGGAAAAAAACACATCTCATTTTGCGCTATTTTCCAAGCAAAGTGACAGAAGTAAGAAAGTAGACAAGTGGCAATGAACAAACTGCCAACAGTTCTTA